>JAQBYC010000136.1 GCA_027623205.1 Pseudomonadota bacterium
AGGCCGGGGTCCTTGACATTGGCGCGCATCGAAGCGCGGAACATGGCGATGTTGCCCCGTTCATGGGCGCCCGACAGTTCCAGCCAGGGGAACGGCCGGTAGACGAAGCCGAAATTGACCGGCAGGTCCCGCTCGAACTGGTTCTTCAGGGGTTCGGACTGGTAGTCCTGGGTGCTGGCTTCCAGTTTCAGGGACAGACCCTTGAGCGGGGTGCGCCAGGCCACCCCGCCAAACAGGCCGATGTTCGGGCCCGACAGATAATCGCCAAAATTCGCCTCGCCGCCAAACCCGCCGCCGCTGCTCCGGCTGGCGAAACTGTCCGAAAGGTTGATCAGCGGGTTTTCGATCTCGCTGCCCGAGGCGAAATAGCCCCACCCGACGCCGAACGAAAAATCCAGGTCGTAATAGGCCTTGCTGGCGACCAGAAACTCACCGGAAAACAGCCCCGTGCCGATCCCGTCCTGCAGCCCGAGGGCGATCTGCGGCAGATACGTGCCTTCCTCCAGCAGGCGGAAACTCAGGTCGGCGCCGCGATCCTGGAAATCCTCGTCCGACGCCAGGCCGCCGGTCGAGAACAACCGGTTGGTGATCTCGGTGTAACGGAAGGTGCCTTCCAGCCAGGGCATGGCCTGAAAGGAAATATAATAGCGTTTATAGGGATCCAGCAGCACCACGCCCACGTCCAGTTCGCCGTCGTCGCGAAAGCGCGCCGTGCGGGTCTGCAACAGGCCGGCGCCGCCAAAATCATTGGAACTGGCCCAATTCGCCGCCCCCCTTGCCGGCGGCGGCGCCGCCGCATGGGTCCCATGGGCCGGACGCGGCGGCGGCAGCAGCAAAAACCCCGCGATGCCCAGCCATACGCCCAGGCCGGACAGCCAGCGGCGCGCCGGGGCGCCCAACCGCCCGCCCAACCGCCCGCTGTGGGATGGCGCCTTCAAGATCTGCCCTGCCATATTGCCGCGCCCGCCGGTGGCACGCCTAATTGTTGGAGATAACGGCGAGCGAGGCGGCGGTTATGGCCAGTTGACTGATCACCTGGGCGCCCTCGCGGACCAGCGTGAACAGATCCAGCGGCGCCGGATCCTTCGGCACCACCAGATAGCTGCCCGGGGGCAATTGGACCGGATTGAAATTCCACACATTGACCGCCAGGGGTTCGGCCTGGCCGTTCGGGTAGACCACGAAAATACGGTCCTCGTCAGCCGAGCGCTGGAAGCCGCCGGCCTGGCTGATATATTGATCCGCCGTGGTGCCGGCAATGAACTGCATGGCGCCGGGGTTCAGCACATCGCCGATCACCGAGACAAAGTTCGGCCGCTTCGGCATGTACAAACGGTCGCCCGGCTCCAAAACAGCGTCCAGTTCAGGCCGCACCTGCAACACCGTCGGATCCGTTTCCGTCACCACGCGGCCCAACGCCTCAACCTCGCCCAATTGCTCCGAAAAACGCTGCAGGGCGAGTATCGTGTTCGGGTTGACGTTGCGCTGTACCGCCACCACCGCCAGGGACGAGTTCAATTCCCGGGCCGCCCGCAGCAGGCCCGCCCGCTGCACCGCCTGCACCTGCCGGCGGGTGAATATACCGCCATAGGGATAGGCCTGCGGGGTCAGCCCGCCGGCCCGCGCGATCACCTCCGACAGCCGCTCGCCGCGGCGGATCTCATACAAACCGGGCCGGATGAACTCCCCCACCAACAACACGGGACCCGTATCGCGGTCGCTCGCCACCGGGTTGAAGCGCACCACATCGCCGGGCCCGATCATCACCTTGTCGGCCCCGATCCTGGCCAGATCGACCAGGCCCCGGGAGGTGTCCGAAACCCCCTTCACCGAATCCGGCGTGTAGCGCGAGATCTCCACCCGGGTCAGATCGACCTCACGGCTCAGGCCGCCGGCCACGGCGATCAATTTGGTCAAGCTGACACTGCCGGCGATGGGATAGGCGCCGGGGCGGCGCACTTCACCGTTGACCGCCACCGTATGCTCCAGCGCCAGGGGCAGCAAACCACCATGGTCGTCGAAAATCCGCGGACAATCCTGACGGTTGATGCGGTCCGTGTCGGCGCTATCGATGGTGCGGACGGCGTTGGCGAAACGATTGGCCGAATTGACCGAGACGATCGCCAGCAATTGACGCATGCCCGCGCAGGTCTTCGCCAACGCCGCCTCCAGGCTTTCCGAGGCCGTCTGTTCTCCCGCCTGCGGATCGGCGGGTTGCCCAGGCGCCGCGCCGCCACCGGCCAGGGCCTGCTGGATCGACGACAGCGGGTCGTCCCCGGCGGGCTGCGCCGCCCCGGCCTTGTCCGCCCCGGCTTGCGCCGCCGGCCTGCCCAATTCCCGCCGCTGCAGTTCCGCATCAATCCGCCGGCTCACCACATCCTGGACATTGGCCGAGGAGAGATAGTCAATATCCCTGGCCCCCAGAACAATCAGGCGGTCGCCGTCGCGCAGGGCATAGTCCTCGCCGCCGTGCAGCACGGTCTCCAGATTGAGCGGAAACAGCCGTCTGGCGCGGGTCTGCGGGTCGGTCGTCTCCAAGGCGCCAAACAACAGATAGGGATCCGCCTTCAGGGACCGGGCATCGCCCAGCAACTGCGAGACACTGGACGCCGCCGCCAGCGAACGCCGCCCTTCAACCTGCACATGGCCCCGGATATCCACCGCGCCCAGTTGGATATTCTGACTGGGGCTGATCCGGATAATGTCGCCATCCTGAACAGGCGCCGCCAGGTTGTTATGTTCGCTTAACTGCTGATGCCCGCTGGCCTCAAAACTCAGCTGATGAAAAATATTGCCCCGCGGACGGATCGTGCCGCCGGCCAACTGCAAGGCCGCCGCCACCGTAACGCCGCGCTGCCCCTCGGGCATCTCGTAAATGCCCGGCCGTTTCACATCACCCGCCAGGGCAAAGGTCGGGCCCAGCGGCGGCACGATCACCCGGTCGCCGTCGCGCAGGCTCAGATCACGCGCCGCGATCCCCGAATACAGCAGGTCGTAGGCGTCAACCCAGAACACCTGATCGCCGCGCTGAACATGAAGGCGCCGCACGCTGCCCGTCTTCTTGATGCCGCCCGCCAGGCGAATGCCATCCACCAGCGTGCCCAGCGCCGTCAAATGCTTGCGCCCGGGCCTATGCACTTCGCCCAGCACCAGAACGTTCACCAGGCGCACCGAGCCCAGGGAGACGTAAACATCCGTGCCCAGATGCTGCGCCGCCGTGCGCGCGGCAATCTCCCGCCGGACCTCGCCAAAGCTATGTCCGGCGGCAAAAATAGGCTTGAAATCAGGCAGCAGCAGACGCCCCATGCGGTCAACCCGCACGCTGTGGGTCTGGTTCACGCGGCCAACAAAGGTAATCACCAGTTCGTCATTGATGCCCAGCACGTATTCGGGGAAAATAGCCCCCGTATCCAGGGTCTCCAGCTTCGCCGTGCCGCCGAACAGCTCGTAGCCATATTGCAGCAACAGCTCCGAAGCGCGCCGGCAATAATCCTGCTCCAGGGGGGAAAACTGCTCGATCAGCGGGATCACCGCCAATTGCGCCGGCGTCAGATCGTCGCGGCAAAAGCGCTCCGCCAGAAGCCGTTCCCGAGGGCTCAACCCAGCGCGCTGTTCCAAAATCTGCTCGCGCTGGAAAACGCCGCCGCGGGCGTTGTCCCGGGAGCCGGGAACCGCCGCGGCGCCGCCCTCCAGGGCCTCGATGGCGCCCGACTTCTGCAACGTCTGAAGTTGCTCCAACAGACCGCCCAGGGCGCCGCCGCTGCCGCCGCCACTAACCTGCGGCCGGGCCGGGGCGGCGTGCAGACAGAGCAAGAGGGCAAGCAGCAGGCCGCCAAACAGGCCCCGCGGGAAACCAGCCAGGCCCGGCATCCGGGCGCGCGCCGCGGTCATCGTCGTCATCCGTGCCCCGTTCATCAGTTGCCTCACCTGTCTACGGCCGCATACCATGCCATGTCCTCAATTCCTCTCCCGCCAACCGCCAATAGCGGCCGCCGGGAGCACAATCCCGGCGGCCGGAACCGCAAAGCTTCTGGCATACCGCCGGCAATTTGCCTATACCCACCAACATGGCTACTCCATCACCCGCATGCAGATCAATGGCGCGCAGATCAATGGCGCGCAGATCGCTGCTGCTTGGCGGCACCGGCCTGTTGCTGGGCGGTTGTCTCACATCTCCCATAGTTGGCAATGCGTTCGACGTGGCAAAAACCCAGGTTTTCGGCTATCCCGATCTACCCTTGCAGCGCAGTACCATCAGCAAACTACCATACGCATCAATGTCCGCAAGGGTCGGCAAGGGACCACAGGCCCTGTTGTTGCTGGCCCGCGGCCAGGGCGGCGAACAGCACTGGGTCTCAAGCCTCGACCGCTCCGTGCTGACCCTGCGCGGCGGACGCGTGGTGAAGACGTTCGGCTTCCCGGAAAACCTCAAGAACACCAGAAACCAGGGCGGCGATCCCGTCGAGGGAAAACTGCACAAACTGGCCCAGACCGGGCCGCCATGGCGCCATACCCGCTATCTCGATCTCGACCTCGGGCCCCATTACGGCCTGGCCGTCGATTCCGTCTTCCACAGCCTCGGCCCCCGAAAAGTGCGAATCGTCGAACTCGACTTCGATACCATCCTGCTCCGCGAGCAAAACAGCGCCCGCACCCTCAACTGGAAATTCGAAAACCAATACTGGGTCGATCCCGCCGACGGCTTCGTCTGGAAATCAACCCAGACAATCGCACGAAGCTTCCCACCCGTGCACTTCCAGATCCTCAAACCGCCCGCATGAGCATCGGCAAAAGCGGCTTTTCGACCGGTGGGTTGTCGGGTAACCTGCAGCGCCAGATACGCCAATGGATCGTAGCCGCCACCGCCCGTTATGACGGGCCAGCGCAATACCTCGTGTCCCCCTTTCACGGATCGATGAATGAAAAACCAGCCGATTCTTCTTTTCGTGGTTAACGAGGCTTTTTTCTTTGTTTCTCACCGTTTGCCTATAGCGCTCGAGGCCCAGCGCCAAGGCTATGCCGTGCATATTGCCGCGCCGGCGGACAACGTATGGGCACCAGAAGACTATTCGATCACCGAGTTGGCGAAACTGGGATTGACCTTCCATGAAATTCCCATGTCTCGCCGTGGCACCCACCCAATGCAGGAACTACAGACCTTTCTGGCGATATTGCAGCTGTATCGGCGCCTGCGGCCGGACATTGTCCATCACCTGACCATCAAGCCCAATTTATATGGCGGTATGGCGGCGCGGTTGGCCGGCGTGCCTAGTGTTGTTTATGCGATCACTGGATTGGGGCAGATGTTCGTGGCAACCCAGGGACCATTGCGGTTGCTTCGACCTTTGGTCCTGTCATTGATGCGGTTTGCATTTGGTCACCGGAATGCCCGGGTCATCGTCCAGAACCGCAGTGATCGGCATTTTCTGACCAGCAACCGGGTGGCCAATCTGGAAAACACAGTGTTGATCCAGGGCTCCGGCGTCGATCTCACGCTGTTCTGCCCAGCGCCGGAACCGGACGGCGACTCGATCGTCATTCTGCCCTCGCGCCTGATCTGGGAAAAAGGTATCCAGGAATTCGTCGATGCCGCCAGACTATTGAGGGCCCAAGGCGTGCCCGCCCGCTTCGCCTTGGTGGGCAATACCCATGCGTCAAACCCCCGCGCCGTGCCTGAAGCAATCCTGCGCGGTTGGGTCGAAGACGGCGTCGTCGAATGGTGGGGGCGGCGGGAGGATATGCCAAAAGTAATGGCCGAGAGTCAGATCGTCTGCCTGCCGTCGAAATATGGCGAGGGAGTGCCGAAGGTGCTGTTGGAAGCCGCTGCGGCCGGCCGGCCGGTGGTCGCGACGGATACGCCGGGATGCCGGGAGGTGGTGGCGGATGGCGTAGAGGGAATTTTGGTGCCGGCGGGAAATAGCGTGGCGCTTGCGTCGGAATTGCGACGGTTGATCGAGAGTCCGGGTATGCGAAAAGCCATGGGAATGGCCGCGCGGGATCGGGCCGAAAGGGCTTTTGGCGTGGCAGAAGTGGTCTGCCGCACACTTGAGATTTATCACGAACTGGGCCCGGACGAAGGCACAAATTGATCGTTGGGTCGCGGTTCGAGTTGGTATATACCATTCGAAAGTCGAGCCGTGTTCTTGCGGTGTCGGAGTATCCGTTATCAAGAATGCCGCCAGGATTGAGGGATTGCCATGATTTGGGTGAAGCGAGACCGCGCCGCCGACCGTCCTGGGGCGAGCGCGGAGTAAGTGGCTGTGTCGCAGGAAGCATCGGAAATTGGCGGCAGCGGCACAATGTTGCCACAGACCGCGCAGCATGCAGGGCTGTTTGATCTACGTCTTCTCTTTCGCGAACTGTGGCGCTGGAAATGGGCGGTGGTTTTGGTCGCACTAATCGGGGCGGCAAAAGGCATCAATGATGCGCGTCATTTTTCACCTATCTACGAAGCGCAGATGACTATGGCGCCATCTGGGGATACAGAGTTTGCCCCGCCTGCGTCAGGCGGCGGCGGTTTGTTCGGTGCGGCCCGGTCATTTGGATTAATTAGTGGTGGTGGTGCAACGGCCACATCCCTCGACTATTTCAAGCAAATTATCGGGTCGCATTCTTTGGCGGATGTTTTGCAGGAGAAACATGGGCTTTTGCAAAAAGTCTTCAAAGGTAGTTGGGATGCCGCCGGCGGCAAATGGATTGAGCCGCAAATTGACGAAAGTTCCATCCGCCAGCGCCTCAGACGGTATTTTCATTTCAACCCACCCAGGGTCCCCGATCGTAGATCCTTGGCGAATTTCGTTGGCAGCGCCGTCAGGGTTGAGGCAATAAATGGTTCGCCTTTTTATAAGATCTCGGTGCGGCATTCCGACCCAAAATTCGCCTTATACCTTCTCGAGACCGTTTATAGGGAAGCGGATGAACTGCTAGCGGCAAATGACCAGCGTAAACAGACGCACCAAAGGGAATACATTCGCACACAACTTGAGAGGGCGCGATTGAAGGAGGTTCGGGACGCTCTTCTTGGGGTTTTGATGCAATTGGAACAAAAGGCCATGCTGGCAAATGCCGAACGGCCTTACTCAATCAAGCTTCTTGAGGCGCCATGGGTCACGCCTCAACCCAAAGAGCCGAACTTAACAAGGACGATCGGTGTGCCCACAGCAGTCGCGGTGATCCTCATTCTGGCGGCCTTGGTCCTCTTTATCTCCTTCCGATTCGAATAGCTTGACCGGGCCGCGCAGGGTGCACGGGATGAGCGCGTTGTGAATAAAAATCGCGTTACTGTTGGTTGGGGCGTCTTTTTTATCGTCCTGTTTGTTTACCGCTGCGGGATGTCGGTTCTCGGCGAGTTGGTGGTCGCCAGACTGACCAGCTTGGGCGACTCGGAACAATATCAACGGAGCGCTTTTACCGTCCTGGAATTGACGGAGTCCTTCAGCGTTAGCCAATTTTTCATTTTGAGTAGGGTATATTCGACGGCAATCACTGAATCCCTGGGCGCGCTTTTTCACATTATTTCGTTTGGTAATCCGATCCTGATCGATATTGGCTTCCAGACCATTGCCTTCGTTGGCATATTTAAGTTCCTCATGGCCGTGGAAGGAACGACGCGGCGTTATCTGGCGCTGTTGATGTTGTCGCCGTCGTTCAACATCTGGTCGTCGGTTGCCGCCAAAGAAGCTTTGATCGTGTTTTTCGTCGGAACGATTTGCGCGTATTTAATTAGGCTCTATGAGAACAGAATGAAAATTGGCGCGCTTGAAATTCTGTGCGCCATCGGCATTTTCGTTTTTAAGGTTCACTATGTACCGGCATTGCTGGCCATTTATCTATTCATCGTGGTGGGTAAGCAGGTCAAGCAAAAGGCAGCATTGGTCGTCGGCGCCGGCCTGTTTTCGTTAGTCCCGCTATATCTGCTCCGGGATAAAGTTGATGCTATGGCGTTCGGCATAGCGCCCCATTTTCTGGGCTATGGCAGTACCCGCGAGGCATATTGGATCGAGAAATACGATGTCTTCTTCAAGGCGCCCTACGGTATGTTTCAAGGATTTTTCGGTACGACCCTCGAGGAGAGCGCATCCGGCCCTTTGCAAATGGCGTCGTTCCTGGAGAGCGCCATCATCGTCGGCGCATTGCTTCTGATATTTTTGCGGGGCGTTCATAAGCTGCCGGTATTCAGTTTTTTCGCCGGCATCAGTTCGCTGGGCTGGTTGTTGTTTGCCAGCTATCCACTTGGGATTCTGAATGCGGGTTCCGCGGTACGATATCGTACCGGACATATGCTGTTGGTGTTTTTTATTTTCGCGATCATGTTTTCCCGGGACTACTTTGTTCTCTGGCGAAGTGGAACCGGCGAGCGTGATCGGGACGCGACGGTCGCTCCGCAAGTGACATCAGGCACCTGAAAGTTTCGAAATATGGCGGTAAACACAATGAGCGGTTACGCGTTCATGCTCATCGAAAGCGCAGAATGTTACAATTAGGCGAGCGGACCTCTCCTTCGTACCTGAAGATGTCGTTCCTGATCGCGATTGTATCCAGGATCGTTTTGTTCTGCGGCTCGATGGTGGTGCCGATCCCCAACGAATCCGGCTTGGCAATTTCGCCTTTAACAGCGAATACAGCATTGGATTTGGGTTACTACCAGTGGGCCCGGGAGATGTACTTCGGCGAAACACAGGTCGTTATTGACGCCTACATTCGCTTCTTCACGGGCAACGAAGCCGGTTATAAATTTTTTCTGCCCGGACCCCTGTTTCCAAGTCTGCTGCATGTCTTCGACTACGGTCCCGGAAATACCCTGCCGCTGTCCATGATTTATCTGCTGCTGAGCGGGGGGCTGGTCGCGGGTTGGTTGTGGTGGTTGTGGCGCAATGGCGTTGGCCGGTTCTGGCTATATGTCTTTGCCGTTCTGCCGACGCCGTACTGGTTCACGCTCAACGTCAGCACTGATTTGCTGTTCGCCGGCATCGTCTGCGCGTTCTGGCTGTTCTGGTTTAACGCGAATATCCCAGATGTACGGCGCATGACGAGCGTCGCAGTCGTCGTCGTTTTGGCGGTGCTATTGCGACCCAATTCTTTGTCGCTGCTGCTCTTTTTGAGCGTCGATGTGTTGATATGGGAGGTATACCTGAAGGGACCGGGCCAGGCGCGGCGGCGCGGCCTTTTATTCGCCACCCTGATAGCGATCCTGTTAGTCATCTTTTCACTGTTCTACATGCCTTATTTTTATTGGGTGGTCGCCGTATCGGCCCGTATCGGCTATTTTGGTTGGTTGCCGGAACAGTATATGACTGGGCTTTGGCCAGATTTTCCCACGGTGCTGAACCGTGGCCTCTCATCGCTGGCGCTGCTGGCTGCGAAGGTTCTTTACCTGACCGGACTACGGCCGTCCTTTGGCAATACCGCCACGCCTCTGGTAGTTCTGCGCATATTGCCGGGAATTATCATGTTGCCCGGCCTGCTCTGGTTGCTACTTCGGGCAAATTGGCGGGTCCGATTTTTCGTGGTCTTCTTTCTTGCCCCGATATTGTCGGGCATCTCCCAAGACCGTTATGTCCTGCCTATACAACCGGTGCTGTTCTTTTACGGTGTCAAGGCCTGGGGAGAGATCATCAAACTATGCCTGAGGGTCAGACGCACCGCGACCTGATTTGCCTATACGGTTGGAAGCTGGAGCATTTTTCAGTTAATCGGAGCCGCTATCGCGACTAAAGTGATTGGTTCAATTGATGTATTCTTGAGAGTTTGAGCATGTTTTGAAGAAACATGCCCTAAGGCTGATCTTTCCACGCTTGCTCTTGCCCCCGCAATTCGCTTTCAGCAAGGTAACGAAGCAGCATCAACTGGCGATGACGCAGTTGACTATAGGCAATCGCCAATACCGTCACGAGACCTAGCAGAATTGCGATGGCCATGAATATAATTGCGACGGGAGGAGAAATGATACCGAGCGCAGCCGCAGACCAATGGACGAACCCATCGCTCATACTGGCGAAGCCCAGCAGTATCAAGCTGACGAACAGAGGAAAGGAAAGGTCGACTTGCAACAGACCGCGGCGAACCAGGGTGAGAAGAGCCAGCGCCAATGCAATAACGATGGTTAGTTTCATCTCAGGTCCTGTGCCATTGTAGTAATTCAGACAATACGAATATGTTGAAGCGGTAAACGATCCGCAAGGCATGACCAAATGTTATTGTTGAGGCGCCGTGCTTGCGCGCCATTTGGTCTACCGGCACCTCCGCTACCCGAAGGCTGTGGCGGCAGGCAAGAATATACATCTGAGGTTCGGGAAACCGCTCCAGACTGTAGGTGTTCAAGACCGCCATGGCGCGCGGGTTCGCCGCAAAAAAACCCGAATTGACATCACTTGGCACCACGCCCTTCGTCAATAATCGCGCCGTCGCGGAAATATAGCCACGGACGATGCGCGCGATCGCAAATCGCCAACCGCTGCCTTGATTGCGGTTGCTACGGCTGGCCACGACGACATCCGCCTCGCCCGCGGTTAGTTTTGCAAGCAATGCCGGGATCATCTCCACGGGATGCTGGCCATCGGAATCCACGCGGACAATCGCCCGATAATTGCCGCGCAAGGCATGGTCGAATGCGATATGCGTGCAGACGCCCAGGCCGAAATTAGCCGGCAAACGGAAATGCAGGCAATGGCTTCCCTTCAGTATCGATTTGACCGGTGCCGTAGAGCCGTCGTCCAAGACCAAAACCGTGAATGCACCGTTCAATTCGTTGATCTCGTCGATGATGGTTGCCAGATGTTCGACGTCATTCAACGTCGGCACGAAAACTAAAACCTTATCCTTGGCTGCTAGCGGATCCGATGCCATGGCCAGAACGCTCAAACTTCGCCTTGCTTTGATCGTGCGTCCATCAAGCCGGCTCTTTTGATCAAGGCATGCAATTGCTTACCCGTAGCCCTAAGCTGTGCGCTGGTTTTGTTCGTGGGAATGGGTTCATCAGCGCTTTCCTCGTAATCCAACGGCATTACATTGTGGATATCAAAATCAGCGCCGACGCTTTCGATATCGAAATCATCCTGGGTTATATCTTGATACTTCAATACCGAATTTGACCATGCGAACAGCCAAAACTGGAAATAAGAGAAACGTCCGGATATTCTGTAATGCCGGGCGACCAGCAGCAAGCCAAGTAAGGCATAATAAATGTTGGCCGGGTGGGCACAAAATTTTAACGCCCGGCGACCCAATAACAGGACTGCGCGGCGATTGCGCAGGACCATGGTTAAAAATCGGCCTATTTCGCCGTATCCGCCCCGATGCAACGGCACGAAATTTTTGCTTGTGCCCACCAGATCCATATAAGCGACAAGGCGACTGTACTGGTAGGCGCCCAGATTATAGCGCCGTATAAAATGGCGATAACCGTTGATCAAATGATCTTGCGGCATTAAATATTTGAAATTGGTCTGGTACTTAAAACCGCCAAGACCATACCGGACTTGTCGTAGCCGACCGGCAAGCTTCATGCGCCGATACAGCGGTGTTCCAGGCAGCGCGGTCAAAAGCGATGGATCACCCGACAAAAGGGCGGAATCACGCAACCCGTTGAGTGTAATATCAAAACATGTCTCGTCATCGGAATCGAAACCGAAAATAAGGCCGGCTACGATAATGAAGCCATAGGATTGCACCTCCCGTATGGCCTCCGTCAATTTGATCGACGAATTCTGTACTTTGGCGGTTTCCAGCAGTGAATTCTCATTAAAGCTCTCGATGCCAATGAACAAAAGGTCAAAGCCGGCTTGGCGCAATTTCTTCATCAGCCGGGGGTGGCGATACAGGTTGATTGTCAGCCAGGTGTAAAGACCGGGGCGGAAGCCGCTTTCCTGTTGCCAGGCGATCAGGGCATCGAGCACTTGTTCGGCCCAGCGGGGATCGCCGATAAAATTGTCACAAGCGAAAAGTACCTGCCGCACCCCGAGACGGCAAAGATGGTCCATCTCGGCAACGATCAGATCCGCTGCTTTGTTATGCGGCCGGTTGTTGTCCGGTAAGATGCGAATATCGCAAAACTCGCAAAGAAACGGGCACCCGCGAGAAACTTCCAAGACCGCGCCATAGTAGCGGTCGATGGTGCTGTCCAGTAGAGCCCTATTTACAGGCCGGGCCTCGGCCATATTGAAGCGTTTGGCGCTGCTGATGACTTTTTCAAGCGGCCGGCCAGCGCTTATATGTTCAAGCAGCGAAGTGATCTCACGCTCCCCATCACCAATGAAAATATGATCGAACGCCGCTAGTTTGTCGATGTCTCCCGCCTGATTGAATGACCAGCAGATTGGGCCGCCGATAATCGAAACCATTTTGGGAAAGCGCTGCCGCAATGCGGCTTCGGCGTGAATAAGTGAATTTTGATCCTGATTAATGCCGCTGAACAGGGCGACGTCGACCACCTCGATCTGTTCCAGTGAATCGAACCGCGTATCGCAAAGCTGTAACTCGAACCGATCATCCGCGGGCACATGGCTTGCCAGGGTATAGGCCCATACCGGCATGAACAAGGCGCCATAGTTCTGCGTGTCGGCATATAAAGGATCTGGAGCGTGGACGAACACGCATCGCAGCGCCCGACCTGGCGATATGAAATCGGCCGCTGATCGGTTTGCCGCGGGAACGTCTGCAGCTATTTCTGGAAGGCTATCAATCATAGGCCAATGTTACCACGTTGGCGAATTCAAACCCAATTTTCTTCAGCGGTTATCTCCCATTTCGTCGGCACCCAGGTCACCAAATTTTCCTGGGCCAGTGGCTTATGAACAGATAAGCCTTACAAACGGACAACAAAGTATGTTTCCCAATAGAGCACCTGAACCGCTCCGGGTTTGCCGGAGGCTGTTTGGTTTGAGTCACGCCACCATAGCGGGCTCATCGAT
>JAQBYC010000010.1 GCA_027623205.1 Pseudomonadota bacterium
CGGCCTCGCGGCGGCCGGCCCGGCGGCGCGCGCCGCCAAGGCCCGCGCGGCGCTGGATGACCTGATCCCCGCCTACGCCCAGCCCGGCGATGGCTACGCCAGCTTGCTGGCGGAGGAAAAGGCGCGGGTGGATGCGATGGAGGATGCCTTTCTGCTGCATGACCTGCTGGAAGTGGAAAACCATCCTGTCTACATCGATGATTTCCTGGCGCGGGCGGGCGACGCCGGTTTGCAATTCATCTCCGAGGCCAATGTCGCGGCCTCCCGGGAAGAAAATTTTTCGCCCGAGGCGCGCCGGCAATTGGCGGCGATAGACGACACTGTGGCCCGTGAACAGCGGATCGACTTCATACTGAACCGCAGTTTTCGACAAACCGTCTTGTGTGCGGCGGGGGCAATAGTGCAACGGCGGATTGTTCCCGGCTGGCTGCATGATCTGTATCTCGCCTCGCCCGTGCGGCCCATGGGCCAGGACCCCAACGGCGCTCCCGGTGAAGCCTTTTTCGCAACGCCCGACGGCGGCCGGATCGGCATGACCGCGCCCAGCGCCATCGCCGCCCTGAACCATCTGGCTCTGATCTGGCCGGATTTCATGGCATTCGGGGAATTGGCCCGGACGGTTGGCGATGGGGCGATCGTCGCACAACTGGTGATCGATCTTTACCCCCGCAACTGGCTTGATCTGCTGCCCGGCCCGCCCGTCTTCACTACGGTGCCGGGACCGCTGCCAAAGGCCACGGCACTGGCGCGGTGGCAGATACAGCAGGGCGATCTGGTGACCGACCTGCGCCATCGCAACGTCACGATTACCGACATTTCAACCCGCCAGTTGCTGCCCTACATGGACGGGCGAACAGATCGCGGCGCGTTGCTGGCGGCCATTGCAGGCTTCGAGACGCGGGACCCGGCCCTGGCCGCCAATGCCGAGCCCGAAGCCCTGCTGGACGCGGTCCTGCAACAGCTGGCGGAACGCTGTCTGCTTGTTCAATAGCCGGATTGTGTTCTAAATTGCGGCGCGGAAGACTGACGCGCATGCAAACAGACAGTGGAAGCGTCGAAGTACCGGCGCAATGGAGTTGATGGAGCCAACAGAGCCAATAGAGCCAATAGAGATCAACTGGACCGAGGCCATTTTTTCCGTGTTGCGCGAGTGGCGGGTGCGGCAAGTCGCCTACGTGCCTGATGCGGGTCATTCGGAATTGATCCGGCGCTGTGACGGCGCGGCTGGTATGCGCCTGGTTCCCCTGACCACCGAGGAAGAGGGCATCGCCCTGCTGGCCGGGGCCTGGTTGGGCGGCCAGCGCGGCGTTCTGCTGATGCAGTCTTCCGGCGTGGGCAATTGCATCAACATGCTGTCCCTGGCCAGGGTCTGCCGCTTTCCCTTGTTGACGCTGGTCACCATGCGGGGCCAGTGGGGCGAATTCAATCCCTGGCAGGTGCCCATGGGACAACTGACGCCCAAGGTTCTGGAGGCCGCCGACAATCTGGTGTTTTCCGTCGATGATCCGGGCCGGATGGGGCAGACCATGGCGGCGGCGGCACGCATGGTCTTTGAAGGGCCGGCCCAGGCCGCGGTACTGATTGGCCAATCGGTGATTGGCGCCAAGAGTTTCGGAAAATAATGTAAATGGCTGATCCGACAAACGATGCAATGACCGATGCGATGAATGGCACGCTGGATCGTACCCGGGCGGCGGATTATCCCCTGCGTCGGCGCGAGGTGGTCGCGGCACTGCTGGCTGATCGCGGCGATATGCTGGTGGTCGCCGGCCTTGGCGCACCGGTTTGGGATTGTACGGCGGTAGCGGATCACCCCCTGAATTTCCCCCTGTGGGGCGCCATGGGCGGGGCGGCGGTCATGGGCCTTGGCCTGGCCATGGCCCAGCCTGACCGTCGGGTATTGGTGATTACCGGGGATGGCGAGATGTTGATGGGTCTGGGCGCCCTGAGCACCATTGGCGCGCAAAGGCCGGATAATCTGGCCATCGTGGTCTGCGACAACGAACGTTATGGCGAAACCGGCATGCAATTGACCCATACCGCCGGCAGCCTTGATCTGCCGGCCATGGCGCTGGCAGCCGGCTTTGAAAGTGCGGCCGGCATCAGCTCCGACAATGAATTCAAGGCCGCTCTGCCGGCGATCCGCAGCGCCCACGGCCCGGCCTTCTGGTGCATCAAGATCCGGGCGGAAAACAGCCCCATTGGCGCCATGCCGCCCAAAGACGGCGTGACCCTGAAGGACCGCTTTCGCGCTGCCCTGTTGGGCGCGGCCTAGAGCATGTTTCTTCTAGACATGCCCGAACTATCAAGAAAAGAGCAATTGAACCAATCACGTGGATCGCTAATGCGAATCCAATTGATTGAAAATTGCGCTACAAGACTACCCTCGCGACGGCAGCACCACGATGGCGGTGCCTTGGATCGATAGCTCATCGTCCTGGTTGGTGGCGGCGTGGGTGATCTCGACGCAATGACGGCCCTGCTCGTCGATCAGCTTGTTGCTGACCTCGCCGTTGATATACAGCACGTCGCCCTCGGGATTGTGGCGGCGGATGCGGCATTTGTGGTTGGCCAGGAAACCGTCGTCGCCCATCCAGTTGGTGATGTGGTGGGTCAGCCAGGAATTACGTTCGGGGCCATAGTCATAGGCGCCGGGCGCGCCCACCTCGGTCGCGAAGTCATTTTCCCAATGCACCCGCTCGGGGCAATCGGGAATATTGAAGCGGTTGGCGATACCCAGGCCGGGATGACGGTGGACTTGCTGCCAGGCCAGCTTGTTGGCGCGGATATACAGACCACCCCAGCCTTGCGCATAGGCGATAAAGCCGGTCACGGTCATGGGTCCCTTGAGCATGGTCGGCAGTTTCTCACCAACCGCCACATCTTCGTAGTAGCGGGTGTCCCCGCCGCGCACCTGTTCCCGGGCATAGTGGCGGTAGATCTCGACCAGCTCGTCATCGCTGTAGGTCAATTGGCCCTTGGCCAATGCTTTGTATTTGGTGCCCTGTTCCCGCGCCTTGTCCCGTTCCGTGCGGAAGCACCAGCTATCCGCGCTGGCCACATTGTCGCCAGCCTGGTTATAGAATTCCACGTGATAGATTTGTTGCACGGCGCGGCCGGAAAACCGGGTTTCGTGGGGGATCAAGTCCTTCAACCAGGCTTCGCAGTTGACTTCATCGTTGCGCCGGATCGGCTTGTGCCAGTGCCAATCGGCGCCGGCCCACATGGCGTGGATGCCCGGCAGGCCGCCCACATAGCCCGAGATGATCCGATTGGTCGCGAACAGAAAGCTGGGCAGGGCGATCAGGCCGCCGTACTGGCTGTTGGCGGCGTAGGCGGGATCGCACCATAGGGGATTATCGTCGCCGATACCGTTGGCGTAATGGCGGATGTTGTCGCGGGTCGCCTCGTAACACCAGGGCTCCGGCATGGTCTCGATCCTGACGCCGATGCGTTTTTGCAGATCTTCCAGGCCGCGTTCGGTGATTTTCGGGAATCGGCCCGTGCTTTCATCATTCATCTTCTACTCCTGTCTTGCGGCCGCTTCGCGGTCCCGCAGAATTTTACGATTCACCTTGCCTGCGGGCGTCTTCGGCAATTCTTCAGTGAAGACGACGATGCGGGGATATTCGTGGCGGCTCAAATGTTCCTGGGCGAATTTCTGCAGTTCCGCAATGAAATCATCATCGCCGTTTCGCCCGCTGACGATGAAGGTCTTGACCACCAGGCCACGAATTTCGTCCGGCACGCCGATTGCGGCCGCCTCAAGCACATCAGGGTGTTTCAACAAGGTGTCTTCAATCTCCATGGCGCTCATGGTCCAGCCAGCCGAGATAATGACGTCGTCCGCCCGGCCGCCGTGGAAGAAATAACCCTCGGAATCAATATGACCGCGGTCCTTGGTGGGGAACCAGCCGTCCGCCCGGCGCACCATGATTTCGCCAATCTCGCCCGGAGGGCAGGGCGCCCCATTGCCATCCAGAACCGCCACGTCCTGGCCTGGCATGGGCATGCCAAGCGAGCCGAGCTTGGGCGGAAGGTCCGCCGCGCCGGGATAGCTGCCCAACAGGACGCCGACTTCCGTGGTGCCGTAAAAGCTGCCGGGATACCGGCCAAAAACCGCCTTGGCCCAATGGGCGGTGTCGCTGTCCATGGGCTCGCCGGTAAAACTCAGCTTGTCCAAGGTGAAGCGATGGCGATCAGCGCTGCCGGCGTTCTTCATCATGCGGTAGTGGGTCGCCGCCGCCGACAGATTTGTAATCTCGAACGCCTCGAGCGCGGCCATCAGGCGTTCCGGGTCGAATTTTCCAGCATAGCTGGCCGTGGTTATGCCCATGGCGTGGGGCGACAAGGTGCCATGCCACAGGCCATGACCCCAGGCGGTGGATGAAGGGCACATGAAGCGGTCACCGGGTCTGATGCCGGTACCGTACAAAGCCGCCAGCATGACTGTGACGATGGATTGATGGCGATGTTTCACCGCCTCGGGCAACTCCCGCGTGGTGCCGGAGGTGTATTGGTACATGGCCATGTCGCGGCCGGAGGTATTCGCTTCAAACGCGATTTCATGGTTTTCCAACATGGCCAGGAAGGCGCCGTCCGCGATGGCCACGGCACAGCCCGCATCCGCGGCCAACGCGGCCTTTTCCGGCGCCAGCAGCAGCAATTTCGGTTGGCAATCGTCAAGGCGCAGGCGCAGGCCGTCCGGACCAAACAGGGTAAACAGCGGCACGGCGACACAGCCCGCTTTCATGGCCCCGTACAGGGCCGCATAGAAGGGTAGTGACGGCTCCACCATAAGGGCGACCCGGTCGCCGGCGGCGATGCCCTGGGCGCGCAAATAGTTGGCGTAGCGACCCGACCAGTCAGACAGTTCGCCATAGGTGTAACTTTCCGAACCGCCCAATTCCAGGGCGATGCGCACGGCGATCCGGTCACGGGGATGGCGGTCCAGGCATTCGTGGGCGATGTTCAGCGCGGCGCGATCGCCATCAAACAGTTCCCAAAGACGTTCTTTGGAGCAATAGCGCTGGGCGTCGGCATGGCTGGTGTAATCGGTCAGCATGAGCATGCAGGGAACCTGAAATTGGATGGAGGGGAAAGATTATGGAACTGGACAAAATTGTCAATACACAATATTATTGTCTATAGACAATGAAAGATTATGATGCCTGAAACGACGAACCTTCAGACTGGCCCAGCGCGGCCCGTTACGGCGGTCAGCCGGGCGATCGGAATCTTACGCTATTTGGGCCGCAGCCAGACGCCGTTGGGGGTCAACCGCATCGCCCGCGACCTGGATCTGATACCCAGCACCGCGTTGCATATTCTGCGCACCCTGGCGCACGAGGATCTGGTGGTGTTCGATCCCGGCAGCAAACGCTACAGCCTGGGTACGGGTATTTTGGGCATCGCGCGTGATCTGTTGAGCCGGGGTGGTTTTGTGCCGGCGGTACAGGGCCATTTGGAGGCCATCGCCGCCGCCTATGACGTGACCGCCGTGGCGGTTGAACTGGATGGTCACGATCATATGGTGGTGGCCGGCCTGGCCCGGTCGAAGCTGGATTTGAGCATCCACGTCAACATCGGCAGCCATTTTCCGGCCCTGATTTCCGCCACCGGGCGCTGTGTCGCCGCGCAAAATAATTGGAGCCGGGCCGAATTGGCGCGCCGCTTCAAAAAACTGCGATGGCAAAACGCACCTATATTCGAAACCTGGCTGAGCGAGATCGCGGCGGCCCGGCGGGACGGCTTCGCCATCGACGACGGCAATTATATTCGCGGCATCATCATTCTTGCCGCATCCGTCGCGCAGCCGCCGGGCGCTCCCAGCCGGGCCGTGGTGGCGGTCGGGCTCGGGGCGCAGCTGGATGACGGCCAGCGCCAGAAGTTGGCGCGAAGGCTGCGGGCTGTGGCCGACCATCTGGCCGAGGTGCCATGAGAGGCAACCGCGTGCTATGACGAAGCATGAAACAGCGTTCACCAGACCGGCAAAGCCCGGACCTCCCCCTGGGCTATCAGGCTTTCGCCCACAGCGGCGCCTTCGGCGATTGCATCGGGCCCTTTGGTTTTCGTCCTGAAGCCGCGGGCGGTTTTCGCTATGCCTTCCGCAGCCGCCCCCTACATGCCAACCCAAATGGCGTGACCCATGGCGGCGCCCTGTACAGTTTCGCCGATCACATTACCGGCCATGCCGTGGTGCATGCGACAGCCAGGCTATGCGCCACCATCAAGTTCAAGGTCGAGTATCTGGCGCCGGCGCCGCTGGATTGCCTGATCGAGGGACAGGTGGAACTGGTGCGCGTCACCCGCACTATGGTTTTCCTGCGGGTGCGCCTGTTCACGGGTCAGCAAACCCTGATGACCGCCGATGGCGCCTACAAACTGTTTGCGCCGTATCAGCCCGGCCAGTACGGCAGCGCAAAACCTGCCGAAGCCCTGCCCGACAATCAAAGACCGCCGGCCCCTGACGGTTTTCGGCCTTTTCCCGACCAAGGGCCCTACCCGGAACTGTGCGGTCCGACCCATTACCGCCGCCTGCCGGACGGCAGCTTCATCAACGGCTTTCAGTCCCGGGCGCTACATGACAACACCAACCGCGTCGTCCATGGGGGCGTGATCTTTACCTTCGCCGACGACCTCATGGGCCGGACGGCCTCGGGCGTGGCGCGGCGCTATGCCACCACGGTGGCCATGAATGTGGAGTATCTGGCGCCCGGCCCGCTGGATGCCTGGATCGAGGGCACGGCGGAAATCACCCATCTCGACAAAGATATGGCCTTTATTCGCAGCCGCGTTTTTCATGGCGACCGTACGCTTCTGACCGCCGACGGCGTTTGGCGGTTACTGCGGCCCTATGTAAAAAAAGCACCGGAGACAGCAGCATGAGCGATCCTTTCAGCCATCAGAATATCGGCGCGGCCAGGGTGACCCGGGTCGAGGAAATGGCGGGGCCGGCGTTTCGGCTCACCACCCTGTTTCCAGATTGGGACGACGCGGTGTTCGAGGCGCACAAGGACTGGCTGGTACCCGTCCATGTCAATCCGGAGAAGATGACGGCACCCTTGAGCATGCATTCCTGGATCGTTCAGTTGGACGGCCTGACCGTGCTGATCGATACCTGCGTCGGCAATGACAAGAACCGTATGCCGGCCGCACCCTGGCATCATGCCCAGGGCCCCTATTTGCAGCGTCTGGCGGATGCGGGCTTTCGTGCCGAGGATATCGATATCGTTATGTGCACCCATCTGCATCCCGATCATGTGGGGTGGAATACCCGATTGCGGGATGGCCGCTGGGTGCCCACTTTCCCCAATGCCAAATATCTCTTTTCCCGCATGGAGTTCGAGCACCTGCAGGCCAATGCCCAGGACATGGACCGCCTGTGTTTTGATGATTCCGTGCTACCCATTGTCGAACATGGGGTGGCGGAAATGACGGATGGCGCGCACGCCTTGTCGGACGGGCTGCTTCTGGAACCGGCGCCGGGCCATACGCCGGGCCATGTCACCTTGAAATTGGAATCGGGCTCGCAGGCGGCGATCTTCACGGGAGATATGCTGCACCATCCCTTGCAGGTCTATTACCCCGATTGGAACAGCCGGTTTTGTCTGCTGGCGGATGAGGCGCGGATATCGCGGCGCAGGGTGCTGGATTATTGCGCCGATCGCGGCGCCTTGTTGATGCCGGCCCATTTCGGGGCGCCCCATTGCTGCCATGTGAACCGGGCCGGCGAAGCCTTTACCCTGCGTTGGCATCATGGTTGAGCATTGCGTGGTAATAGTGGCCGGTCCGGCGGCGCCCCATGAACGATGCCTTTGAGCTATCCAAACGACCTGGCGCCTATGCCTTGTTGCTTCACCTGTCCCGGCCCTTGCGGCTGCCCATCGCACGGCTGCGGCGGCCCACTCTTGCCGCCGGCCATTATGTCTATTGCGGCAGCGCCCATGGCCCCGGCGGCTTGGCGGCTCGTGTTGGCCGCCATTTGCGCCACGGTAAAACCCGGCGCTGGCATGTGGATCACTTGACCGAACGGGGCGAGGTGGTGGATGTATTGTGCGTGCCGGACGGCTCGGAATGCGAACTGATCCGGCGCTTTGGTCGCATGGCGGCTGTCGGCGAACCGGTCGCCGGATTTGGCAGCAGCGATTGCCAGCAATGCACCACTCATCTATTGTCGGTGCCTGCCGCATTTGACCTGACAGCTTGAATGATTCAAAGGGTTTGTGCCATGGCGCTTGCCGATGTTCCACGCCTACCGCTGGCGCATTTACCGACGCCGCTTGAACCACTGCCTCGCCTAAGCGCATATTTGGGCGGGCCGCGCATTCTGGTCAAACGGGACGACTGCACCGGCCTTGCCATGGGCGGCAACAAGACGCGCAAGCTGGAATTCCTTATGGCCGAGGCCAGGGCCGGGGGGGCCGACACTATCGTGACCATCGGCGGCGTGCAATCGAACCACGTGCGCCAGACCGCCGCCGCAGCCGCCCGGGCGGGCCTGTCCTGCCATCTGGTGCTGGCCCGTGCCGTGCCCTGGGACGAGCCTGCGTACGAGGTTTCCGGCAATGTGCAATTGGACCATCTGCTTGGCGCCCAGGTGCATCTGCTGCCCCGCGGCACTGAACGTGGCGGGGCCTTGCAGCGTATCGCCAAGGCCCTGCGGTCCCAGGGCAAAAAACCATACGTCATACCCAGTGGTGGTTCCAACCCCACCGGGGCCATGGGTTATGTGGCCTGCGCCATGGAGTTAGCGGAACAAGCCCAGGCCGGCGGCGAAAAAATCGATTATCTGATCCATGCGACCGGCAGCGGCGGCACCCAGGCCGGGTTGATCGCCGGCTACCATGCCCTGGGCAGTCAAACCCAGGTCCTCGGCATCGATATTACCGCGGACAGGGCCGAAATCGCCGCCAAGGTGCGCGCGATCGCGCGGGATACGGTCAGCCAATTGGCGCCGGGCACGGCGCTGCCCAAGGCGGCTGTGCAGATTATCGAAGGCCATGCGGGCAGCGCCTACGGCATGCCGACGGAACAGATGCGTGACGCGGTGCGCCTGGTGGCGCGGCTGGAAGGCTTGATCCTGGATCCGGTCTATACCGGCAAGGCCATGGCCGGCCTGATCGGTCTGGTGCGCCAGGGACGCTTCGCGGCGGATCAGACCATCGTTTTTCTGCATACCGGCGGCATGCCGGGCCTGTTCGCCTATACAAGCTATTTCCAGAACGAATAGTCAGCCGAGAGCATGTTTCCTTAAAATATGCTCGGCCTCGTAAGATAAAGAGGAATTGAACCAATCATTCGGGTCGCCAAAGCGAATCCAATTGATTGAAAATTGTTCTAAACACTCAATGCTCCGGCCCCAGATAAATCAAAGATCGGCAATTAGGCGGCTGGCACTATTACTTTCCATGGAGACCGATGAATTCCTGTCCGCCCGCGAAATTGCATTCCGCTTACTGCGGATCGAATAATGCATTTGTAACCGGTCGAAGAACTGACATAATCGACCCGGCTGCAAACATGTGACGGTTGCCTTAACCGCCGCAGTTTATTACGCTGGCACGTTATCATTGCGCTGACACGTTAATTGTAAAAGCCTGGGAGGCTGGAATGAAAAGATTCGGGACGGTTAAGTCTGTCGCCGCATTGGCGATCGCGGGGGCAATTGCCTTTGGGTTGGCGGTTGCGCCGGCTTCGGCTGAAATGAAGCAAAGGGAATTCAAGGTTGTTGGAACCTGGGGATTCCTTGACCATTGGAAAGAGCGTGAAGGTCCTTACTGGAAAGAGCGTCTGCCGAAGTTATCGGACGGCAAACTGACCGCCAATGCCAAGTCGCAGACGGAACTTGGCCTTTCGGGCTTTGAGATCATGCGTCTGCTGAAACTGGGCGTGTTCGATGCCGTGCATGGTCTCACGAGCTACATCGCCCAGGACAGCCCGGCCATTGAAGGCGCTGATCTGGCTGGCGTGATCCAGGATCTGCCTACGTTCCACAAGGCCAACGAAGCCTATCGTGATATTTTGGCGCGGGAGTTCGAGCAAAAATACGGCGCCAAACTGCTGATGCTCTACGCCTGGCCCAGTCAACAACTTTGGTGCAACCTTGGCGACAAGAGCATCAAGACTTATGGCCTGGACCAGTTGAAGGGCAAGAAGATCCGCACCTACAGCACCACGCTGGGTGATTTTATTGAAGGCGTTGGCGCCAGTGCCGTGACAATTGCCTTTGCGGAAGTCGTGCCGGCGCTGCAGAAGGGCGTAGCGGACTGCGGCCTGACGGGTACCCTGCCGGCCTATAACGCGAAGTGGTATCAGGTGGTAACCCACAATATCCGCATTCGCCTGGGCTATGCCGCTTCCTTCCTGGCCATGAATCTGAAACTCTGGAACAGCCTGGACAGTGAAACCAAGGCGTTATTGGTGAGTTCATTGGCCGACCTGGAAAAAGAGATGTGGGTGGCCACGGCGGCAAACGACCAAAAGGGCATGGATTGCAATGCGTCCGGTCCCTGCGATGGCCCGACTGGCGGCATGGTTCCCATTGAGCCGACCGAGGCTGATAAGGCCATGTTGAAGAACATCGTCCAGGACGTTGTTGTGAAACGTTGGGCGAAACGTTGTGGCACGCAGAAATGCATCGATGAGTGGAATGCGACCGTTGGCAAGATAGCCGGTGTCAAGGCTTCCATGTAGTTTCAGGCACTAGACCTATGGATTGGCGCCGCGTTCGCAACAGCGCGGCGCCGATTTCATAATTCCTGGGTCAAGGATTTCGATTATGCTAGCCAATATCCACTACCGCCTGGAACGTATCTCTCGTCTGGCTGTATGGGTGGGCGGCGCGGCACTGATGGCTGCCGCTTTCATGGTCACCGTCGATGTTCTGTTTCGCAAATTTGGCGGTATCACCATGAGTGGCTCGGATGAATATTCGGGCTATGTATTTTCCGCCACAACGACCTGGGCTTATTCCTATTGCTTGTTGCATCGTTCCAACGTGCGGATTGATGCGCTTTATAGTTTGCTGCCAAAGCCGGTTGCCGCCTGTCTTGATGTCGTGGGCTGCGTCCTGCTGTTCTATTACATGTCAATCATGACCTACTACGCGGGCGTATCCTTTATCAATTCCTGGGTCAGCGACTCGAGGTCGATCACCACCCTCGGCACGCCGCAGTGGATCCCGCAATTGTTCTGGCTTGCCGGGTTGGTTCTGTTTTTCGTTACGCTCGTCTTCGTCACGCTTTATGCCGCCCTGTCCCTGCTGCAGCGCAATTGGGAACTGGTGGCAAAAATTGCCGGTGTTCCGAGTATCGCCGACGTGATCATAGAAGAAACCCAAGGTCAGGACGTCGTCTTGGCGGGCCGCGACGCTCTGGACAGGACGTAGTAGAAAATGGCCGCTGGGATCCTTATTGGACTGCTCGTCCTCGTATTGTCGGCCGTACCCGTTGCCGCGGTACTTGGCATACTAAGTTTCATCCTTGATGAAATCGCCATGGACGGCAGGTTGACGGCCGCCCTGGCTGAAATTTACTGGGATAAGAGCAAGGAATTTATTCTCGTTGCCGTGCCCATGTTCATCCTGCTGGGTGAGATCATGCTCCGCGCCGGCATTGCCCGCCGCATGTATGGCGCGGTCATTCAATGGCTGTCCTGGCTGCCCGGCGGCCTGATGCATGCCAACATCGGCTCTTGCACCATATTCGCCGCCTCTTCGGGTTCCAGCGTGGCGACGGCCGCCACGGTGGGTACGGTGGCCTACCCGGAAATAGAAAAGAGGAAATATAACGAGCGTTTGTTTCTTGGTTCCCTGGCGGCGGGCGGCACCCTGGGCATCCTGGTGCCGCCATCCATCAATTTGATCATCTATGGGCTGTTGACGGATACCTCGGTGCCCGAGCTTTATTTGGCCGGCATTTTTCCCGGCTTGATCCTTTCGGGGCTATTCATGGTGGCGATTATTGGCGCCTGTATCTACCGCCCGTCCTGGGGCGGCTCCAGGATCGAGACCAACTGGGGCGAACGCATAAGAACCCTGCCACACCTGTTGCCGCCCATCATATTATTCGCCGCCGTTGTCGGCTCCATCTATGGCGGCATTGCCACGCCGACCGAGGCGGCGTCCATCGGCGTCATGGTCGCGCTGATCATCGCCGCCTCTTTCAGAACCCTGAACATCAAGATGCTGCGGGACGCATTCGAAGGCACCATGCGCACCACGGCCATGATCATGTTGATCGTTTTCGCGGCTATCTTTCTAAATTTTGTCCTCGGCTTCATGGGCATCACCCAGGCGATGCTGAATTTCATCGCCGAACTGGGACTATCGCCGATACAGACGATTTACTTGATCGTGGTCTTCTATTTGCTGCTGGGCATGTTCATGGAAACCCTGTCCATGATGCTTACGACCGTCCCGATCGTCTTTCCCATCGTGATGAAGCTTGGCGTTCCCGAGTTTTCCGATGTCTGGTTTGGCATTCTCATTACCCTGCTCATGGAAGCGGCGCTGATCACGCCGCCCATTGGCGTCAACCTGTATGTGGTTCAGGGCATTCGGACCCGGGGCGGCAAATTCAACGATGTGGCCATTGGCGCGGTGCCGTTCGTGGGCGCCATGATGGTAATGATCGTGCTTTTGATTTCCGCGCCGTCAGTGGCAACTTGGCTGCCTAACGCGGTCTATCACTAGACATTGGCGGATACCTTTCGTTGCGTCATGGATAGATGGAGCGAACGATGTCTTGGATCATTGGTGTCGATGTCGGCGGGACTTTCACCGACTTTCATGTTTATGACGATGAGAGCGGTGTGCTGCGGATCCACAAAACCCCGTCGACCCCGGATAATCCGGCCACGGCGGTCTTGGCTGGACTGCACGAACTGGCGCAGGCGGGCGATGTGGATTTCGCCGCCGTCAGCCGCCTCTCCCATGGCACCACCGTCGCCACCAACTCGTTGATCCAGCGGCGTGGCGGCAAAGTTGCCCTGTTGGTAACCGAAGGTTTTCGCGATCTATTGGAAATCGGCCGTCAGACCCGCCCGCATATGTTCAGTCTTCAGCAGGATTATCCGAGCCCCCTGGTGCCGCGGGAGCGCCGCTTTGAAGCGGCCGAGCGCATTCTGTATGACGGCTCGGTCCACCGCCCGCTGGGCCAGGATGCGGTCGACAGGGCGGTGGCCGCGGTGGCGCAAAGCGGCGCCGATTGTCTGGCTATTTGCCTCCTCTTCTCCTTTATCAATCCGGCGCACGAGAGGCAATTGCGCCAGGGCCTGCGTGCGGCCCTGCCGGATTTGCACATTTCCATTTCATCCGAGGTACAACCGGAATTCCGCGAGTACGAACGACTGTCCACGACCGTGCTGAATGCGTATCTGCAGCCGGTCATGGGCAGCTATCTGAGCGAGTTCGAGGATCAGCTCAGCCAGCTGATGCCCAATGCCACCCTGGGCATCAATCAATCCGCCGGTGGCCTGATGACGCCGGCCCGGGCGCGTCAGCTGCCGATCCGCACCGCCCTGTCCGGGCCGGCCGCCGGCGTGGTCGGGGCCATCGATGCGGCGCGCGCCGCCGGCATACCGAACGTCATCACCCTGGATATGGGCGGCACCTCCGCCGATGTCTGTCTGATCCGCGATCTGGCCGCCGACGTCGCCTATGACCGCTGGATCGAAGGCTATCCTGTGCGCCTGGCCAGTGTGGATGTCAATGCCGTGGGCGCGGGGGGCGGTTCCATCGCCTGGTTCGAGCGCGATGGCCTGCTGAAGGTAGGGCCGCAAAGCGCCGGCGCCGTGCCGGGCCCCGCCTGTTATGGCCAGGGCGGCACCGAGCCGACGGTCTCGGATGCCAATCTGGTGTTGGGGCGGCTGTCGCCAAAGGGCCTTCTGGGCGGCGGCATGGCCTTGCGCGAGGATGCGGCCCGCGCCTCTCTTGAGGCATCGGCCGCGCGCCTGGGAATGAGCATCGAACGTACGGCGCACGGCATCCTGGGCATTGTTGTCGCCAATATGGTACGCGCCATTCGCACCATTTCGGTCGAACGCGGGCATGATCCGCGGGATTTCGTTTTGCTGCCTTTCGGCGGCGCTGGCCCGCTGCACGCGGCGGATGTAGCCCGGGCCTTGGGTATCTCCCGCCTGCTGGTGCCGCCCGCACCGGGCATCCTTTGCGCTCGTGGCCTGGTGGTATCCGACCTGCGGGAAAGCTTCGTGATCAGCCGCCTGACGCCGTTGTCCGAGGGGGCCATGGCGGAAATTGAAAGCAATCTGGCGGATTTGGCGAAACAGGCTGCGGCCTGGTTCGCGCAGGCGGAGGTCGGCCCAGGGCTCCGGGATGCCGCCTACAGCCTTGATATGCGCTACATCGGGCAGAATTACGAGCTGCAGGTGGAACTGGACCGCGCCCTGGCGGAGCGGCCCGCGCTCGCCACGCTGCGGGAAAAGTTCTTTGCCGCCCATGAACGCAACTATGGTTATCATAACCCGGACGATCCGGTTGAAGTGGTGAACCTGCGGGTCACGGCCATCGGCCGCTTGCAGGGCGCCGGGCCGGGCACGGGTCCGGCCAGCGCGGGCGGCGGCACGGACGCCGCGCCGGAACAGCGCCGTCCGGTCTGGTTCGACGCCGAGAGGCCCGTGGATACCCCGGTTTACGGCCGGGACAAACTGCTGCCGGGCCGGGAACTGGCGGGACCGGCGGTGATCGAGCAGTTGGACGCGACCACCCTGCTGGGTCCCGGCGACCATTGCCGCGTGGATGCCGCGGGAAACCTGATCGTGGAGCTGGCCCATGACTGAAACCTTCAACCCTTCCGCAGCGCCCGATCCCATCACCCTGGAAATCCTGCGCAACAGCCTGCGTTCGATCACCGATGAAACCTACATTGCCCTGACCAAGGCGGCCTATTCCACCAACATCAAGGAACGCCGCGACCATTCAACGGCCCTCACGGACGCCCAGGGCCGCCTGGTGGTGCAGGCGGAAAACTCGCTGCCGATCCATCTCGCCTCCATGCTGGGGATGATGGAGCGTCTGTTGGAGAAGTATCGGGTCGAGGACCTGACGGAAGGCGATATTTTTGTCGCCAATGACCCCTATGTGGCCGGCGGCACCCATCTGCCGGACGTCAATCTGGCCATGCCCGTATTTGTCGATGGTGAACTGCTGGGCTTTGTCTGCAACATCGCCCATCATGCGGATATCGGCGGCATGACGCCCGGCAGCATGGCCGGCGGCATGTCGGAAATCTATCAGGAGGGGCTGCGCATCCCGCTGGTGCGGCTGTTTGCCGGCGGCGAGCTGGTGCAGGATATCTTCGATCTGTTGCTGTTGAACGTGCGTGTGCCCCACGAACGCCGGGGCGACTACTTTGCCCAGGTCGCCGCCTGCCGCCTTGGCGCGCGCCGCCTGCAGGAATTATCCCGGCGTTACGATCCGGCCCTGCTGGCGCGCGCCTTCGCGGCCATCATGGACCGGACCGAGGCCCGTCTGCGCGATCGCATCGCCTCCATTCCCGACGGCCGCTACGAATTTACCGATCTGCTGGACAATGATGGCATGGGCACGGTCGATATCCCGATTTCGGTGCGGATCGATGTCGACGGCGAACGGATAGCCTTCGATTTCTCCGGCACCGGCCCGCAGATGAAGGGCAATTTCAACCTGACCTTCAACGCCACGCAGTCGGCGGTTTATTACGTGCTGAAGGCCATGCTGGATCCGGACCTGCCCAATAACCACGGGCTGATCCGCGCGGTGGAAATCAGCGCCCCCCTGGGCAGCCTGGCCAATGCGCTGCATCCGGCGGCGGTCGCGGGCCGGGCCAACACCTCGCAACGGATCGTCGATGTTCTGATCGGCGCCCTGGCCCAGGCGCTGCCCGAACAGGCCGTGGGTGCGGCCAACGGCGCCAACGTTACCGCCGTTTTCTTCGGCCACGATCCCAGATACGACCGGCCCTACGTCTATCTGGAAACCCTGGGCGGCGGCTTCGGCGGGCGCTTTACCAAGGACGGCAAGGACGGCGTGCAGGTGCATATCACCAATACCTCGAACCTGCCGGTGGAGGCGATCGAGGCGGAATATCCTCTGCTGGTGGAAAGTTACGGCCTGATCGAGGATTCCGGCGGCGCCGGCAAATACCGCGGCGGCCTCGGGCTCCGCCGGGTGGTGCGTCCGGTGGGGCACGAGACGGTGTTTTCCGGCATGGGCGAGCGCTTTGCCCATCAGCCCTGGGGTATTTTTGGCGGTCAACCGGGCGGCACGGGGCGCTTTTCCATTCAGGGGCCGGGGCACGACAACGAAACCCTGCCGGACAAGCCGAACCAAGTTGCGGTCGGCCCGCAGGACGCCCTGGTGATCGAAACGCCGGGGGCAGGGGGCTATGGCCCGCCCAACGAACGTGACGCCGAAGCCCTGGCCGCCGACCACCGCAGCGGCAAGTTCAGCGCGGCCTATCTGGCGCGGCATTATGGTTTTGTGCCGGAATAATACCAACGCGGGTTGGCATAAGACGCCGCAGTCTTTTTCGGCTTCGATTGCCGCCATGACAACGCCATGGTCGCGCGCCGCGCCGGACCAGCCCGAGGTATTGCCGCGCAATGCGGACAGCTGAAATAGAACGTTGCACAGCCGTGATTACCGACACAGGTTTTCAGTGCTATAAACTGATTTCGCCGTTGCCAACATGAATCCTTTTGGAACATTTCTGGAGCATGCCGATGAACGAACGCCCGCCCGCTTTTCGTGGTATTCGCCACATTGCCTTTCGAGTGACGAACCTGGAAGAGTGCGAGAGGTTTTATACCGATGTGATGGGTATGACGCTTCTCTATCGCGCCAACGACAACCTGGTTTATCTGACTTGCGGGAACGACAATTTGTCGCTTGCGCGCGCCAACGCGAAACCGCAGGACGGCGGAGTCTTTGATCACTACGGATTCATCGTAGAGAGCAAGGCGTCCCTCGATGCCTGGTACGATTATTTCAAGTCAATAGATGTGCCCCTGATGGACCAGCCGCACGATCAGGCGGACGGCGCGCGTAGTTTTCACATCAAGGACCCGGCCGGCAACATCATCCAGCCGATCTACCATCCGGCGATTTCCGCGCAACAGTTTGAGTAATAGCGTCGGGTGAACAAGGTGAAGGAAAAAAGGGTGGCCTCTCCTTCATCCCTTTATCCATGTTTTTTCTAGGTTAGCGCGGCGCAGGCCTGCCGGATCAGGTCGCCGCCGCGGATCAGGTCCGCCTCGGGCGCGACGAAGCTGGCGCGGAAATACGGCGACAGGCCATAGGCCTCGCCCTGCACCACGGCGACGCCGACGGCATCCAAAAGGTACATGGTGAAATCCGTGTCGGTCTCGATGACCCGGCCATCGGGCGCCCGTTTGCCGATCGTTCCGGCGCAGGAACAAAATATATACATGGCCCCATCGGGCAGATCGCAGCTCAGCCCCGCGGCGGCATTCAGCTTTTCGAACAGCATATCGCGCCGGCGCTGCAGGTTCGCCGCCCGCGCGGCCAACAGGTCCTGGGGGCCGTTCAAGGCGGCCACCGCGGCGGCCTGACCCACCGCACTGACGCCGGCGGTGCTTTGCGACTGCATATTTGACATCTTGGCGATGATCTCCTTCGGCCCGCCCGCATAGCCGCAGCGGAAGCCGGTCATGGAATAGGCCTTGGAAACGCTGTTGACGGTCACCGTGCGGTCAAACAGCTTCGGCTCCACCTGGGCCAGGGTGGCGAACGCGCGGCCATCGAATAGCAGGTGCTCATAAACATCGTCGGTCAGGACATGGACCCTTGCGTGGCGCAACAGGACATCCGCCAGCGCCCGCAGTTCCGCGTGGGAATAGGCCGCCCCGGTCGGGTTGGAGGGCGAACAGAACATCAGCCACTTGGTTTGCGGCGTAATGGCTGCTTCCAGTTCTTCTGGCCGCATCTTGAATTTTTCATTCTGTCCGGCCAGCACGAAGACCGGCGTGCCGCCCGCCAGCTTCACCATATCCGGGTACGAGGCCCAATAAGGTCCGGGAATGATAACCTCGTCTCCGCCGGAAACGGTGGCCATGAGGGCGTTGAACAGCACCTGCTTCGAGCCGGCGCCGACGGCGATCTGGTCCAGTTCGTAATCCAGCCCGTTGTCGCGTCGGAATTTCGCCTGCACCGCCTGGCGCATGGCCAGGGTGCCGTTGACGGGGGTGTACTGGATCTCGTTGCGCTCCATTAACCCGATCACCGCCTGCTTGGCATGCTCCGGAGCGGGGAAATCCGGCTCTCCCGCCGTCAGCTTAATGATATCCCGGCCTTCGGCCTGGAGATCCCGGACCCGGGCCGAGGCGATCTGGCTGGGCGATGCTTTGAACCTGCTCATGCGGGGTGCGAAATCCACCATAGTCTCCCTGTTGTTGCCTATCCACGCTGACGCTTTGCGCACCGGTTGTCCAAAACATATACCGTGCGGCATGACGAGTATGTTGGCAGGAAAAAGCGGACGCTACCCTTATTATTTCCGTCTGCCGGTCCAGTAATCTTGCCCCCACGCCCCGCCGCGCCCGAACTGTTTATGCCGGGGCGCCCCATCATACCTCCCGGCGGGACAATCGCCTGTCGTTGACAGTCGGGACGATTTCCGGGTTCCATGGCCTAGGGCAATTTTCAATCAATTGGATTCGCTTTAGCGATCCAAGTGATTGGTTCAATTTCTCTTTTTTAAGAGTCCGAGCATGTTTAGAAGAAACATGCTCAAGGGTTTCATTTCAAGGGAGGCGGAAATGCCGAAGGTGCTGTCCGCGCAACAAATTGAGCATTTTCATGGTCAAGGTTTCCTGAAGGGCATTCCCGTTCTTTCGCAGGCGGAGGTCGCGCATTACCGCGGCTGCCTGGAATCGTTCGAGCGCAGGTATCCGAACGATGTCAAAAAACTAAAGAGCAAGTCGCATATTTTGTGCCCCTGGGTCGCGGACATGGCGCGGAATCCGAACATTCTCGATATCTATGAAGATCTGATCGGTCCCAATATTTTGTGTTACAGCATGGCGTTCAGGGTCAAGGACCCCGATGGAAAGACCTTCGCGGGTTGGCATCAGGACGGCGCGGCCAACCCGATTAAGCCCATTCTGGTCATTGGCGCTCTCGCGCTGGCGGATTGCAGCCTCGCCCATGGCTGTTTGAAGGTTATTCCCGGATCCCACAAGAGCGGCGTCCTGCCGCATATTGATACCGGGAATCCGGACAGCATCCTGTCGCGCGGGCAATTCATTTCCAGCCATATTGATGAGTCGAAAGCCGTCAATCTGGAGTTGAAGGCCGGCGAGATCGGGTTGTTCAATGCAGGCATTATTCACAGCTCTCCCGTAAACACTTCGGACGCACGCCGGATCGTCGTGTTGGTGGAGATGATCCCGGCGCACACCGAAGTCCGGGCGTATCGAGATTCCGCCATGCTTGTCCGCGGGGTCGATGCGTTCAACAACGTGGATGTCGACCCTGCGCCCAGCGCGGAATTCGGCCCGGAAGAACGCGCCGCATGGCGCCTGGCCACCATGAAAGTCGGCAAGAATATATTCGAGGGCAGTCCGTTGCCGCCCACGGCGGTGTATGCGGGACAGCCCACCAACTAGCGCAATTTTCGATTAATTGGAGTGCTGATGCAACTTAGGTAGTTGGTTCATTTGCGCTTCCCTAAAACCAAAATCACCTCAGTAGTCGGTATCGAAGCCATAGTCGCGGGCGGCGGCTTCGGGGGTAATGAAGCCCTCGGCCAGATCGGCCAGGACCGCCTCCCGTGGGCGCCCGGCCGGATCGCCGTAGCCGCCGCCGCCGGCTTCGATCAACGCGATGCGGTCGCCGGGCCGCAGCTCGTAATGCCCTTTCGGGTCCACGGTCAGATCGTTCAGGCGATGTTCCCGCAGCCTGCCGGGACCGCCGCCCAGCAGACCCAGGGGAGGAAATTCGGTCCGGTTGGCCATGCAAAAGACCGTCAGCAGATGCTTGGAGTCATTGCGGATCACCACCTCCTGGCCCAGGCCGCCACGGGCGGCGCCGATGCCGCCCGAATCCGGCAGCAGCAACTTGCGTTCGACGGTGGTCGAGGTCAGGGTCTCCCAAACCTCAACCGGCACCACGGCCATGTTCGATGGCCCCGGCGTCGTCTCCGCGCCGTCCAGGCCCGCCAGGGCGCCAAAGCCTCCCGAGGCGAAATAGATCGTGGAGACATCATAACCATCCCGGTGCCGGCCTTGAAATGTCATCAGATCCATCATGCCGCAATCGGCCTGGATACGCTCCGGCACCGCCCTTGCCAGAGCGCCGAACACCAGGGGCGAGACGAAATGGCCGATCATGTGCCGCGCCCCGGTGGCCGCGGGTGGCTGGGCGTCCAGCAGACATCCCGTGGGCGCGGTAACGGTTATGGGCACGACGCTGCCGCCGTTGTTGGGCAGTTCCGGCACCGTCAGGCACTTGATGGAATACAGCACCATGGCGCGGGTATAACAAAACGGCACGTTGATGCCGCGGCGCACACAAGCATCGGTGCCGGCAAAATCGACGGTCATGGCATCGCCCGCAATATCGATGCGGCAGGCGAGGGTCAGGGGTCCATCCACCCCCTCGATCTGGATTTCGTTGCGATAGGCGCCATCGGGCATCTGGCCAATGCGCTGCCGGGTCGCGGCCTCGGAACGGGCGCGTATTTCATGGGAAAGAGCGGCGAAATCGGACAGGCCGTAGTCCGCCAGAAAGGCGAGCAACATGGCCTCGCCGGCCTTGGTCGCGGTGACATTGGCCAGCAGATCGCCGATCACCTGATCCGCGGCCCGGACATTGTTCCGCACCAGTTCGATGATGAAGTCGTTGCGCCGGCCGCCCTCGAACAGCTTGCAGACCGGCAGGCGCAGGCCCTCGTGATAAATCTCCCGCGCCGCCGCGCCAAAGCCCAAGCCGCCTATGTCCGGCAGATGGGTGATCGAGATGACATAGGCGACGATGCGATCGTCCCGGAAAATCGGCCGCATGACGTTGATGTCGAAGGTGTGTCCGGTGCCAAGCCAGGGGTCGTTGGTGATCACCACATCGCCGGGCGTCAGGCTGCCGGGCGGGAAACGCGCCAGCATATGTTGCAGGGTCGCGGGCGCCGTGCCCATGAAAACCGGTACGCTGTAGGTGCCTTGGGCCATCAATTGTCCGTCGGCATCCATCAAAGCCACGGTCAGATCATAACTTTCGCTGACGATGGTGGAGAATGAGGTTCTGACCAGGGTCGACACGATCTCGTCGGAAATGGCGACCAGGCGATCCCACATGATGCCGATGCCGACCGCGTCCAATGTTTGCCGGGTCTCCGTCATGATGCACCTGCCACGCTGGTCAATTCGGCCACAAGGTTGCCAAATTCGTCTACCTGAACCCGATCGCGAATGCCGATCACCACCGTCGATTCCCGTTCCTCGATCAATGCCGGTCCGTCGATGGCCGCACCGATGCCCAGGTCATGGCGGTCATAGACCGGCGTTGGAACATAGTCCCCGCCGAAATAGGCCTGCCGGGTCGCCTTGGGCATGGCCGCGCCGGTTGCCGGCGGCCGGGCGGTCGCCAAATCCGGGGGTGCGGCGGACGCCTCCACTTTCCACGTGGTTATGACCGGCGGCGCGTCCAACAGGGCGGCGCCGTGGATCGCCGAATAATGCGCCTGAAAGATCCTGGGCAATGCTTCCACGCCGGCATCCGGCGGCAGGCTCACCTCGATCTCATGGCCCTGGCCGTGATAGCGCATGTCCAGGCGCCGGACGATGGTCATGGCCCCTGGCGCGACATCCGCCGCGGCCAGGGGCGCCATGGCTTCCGCCTCCAGCGCGGCGAAGGTCGCGGCAAAATCGGCGGGCGTCAGATCGGCCACGAAGGTCTGCCGGGTTCGCGCCACTTCAAAGTTCAGCGGGCTGGCCAATAGCCCCAGGGCCGACATGACGCCGGCGGCGACGGGAAAGATCACCCGTGGAATACCCAGTTTGCGCGCCACGCCCATGGCATGCACCGGGCCGGAGCCGCCAAAGGCAACCATGGAACTGGCCCGGTAATCGAAGCCCCGTTCCGAGGCGTGAATGCGAAACGCCCTGGCCACGTCTTCATCGATGATTTCGTGGATGCCCCAGGCCGCCCGCGCCAGGGATATCTCCAGCGGCGCGGCGATTTGCCCCATGATGACCCGTTCGGCGGCGGCCCTATCTAGGGTCATGGCGCCGCCCAGAAAAAAGCCGGGGTCAAGATAACCCAGGACCAGATTGGCGTCGGTCAATGTGGCGGCATCCCCGCCCTGGCCATAGCAGGCGGGACCCGGCGCGGCGCCGGCGCTGCGCGGCCCGACTTGAATGGTGCCGCGCACATCAACCTCGGCGATCGAGCCGCCGCCCGCACCGATCTCGATCATATCGATCACCGGGCTCTGCACGGGCAGGCCGCTGCCCGCCTTGAAGCCATGGGCGCGGGCGATTTCCTGGTGATAGACCTTGACCGCCGCGCCGCCGCGGATCAGCGCGCCCTTGGCCGTGGTGCCGCCCATGTCAAAGGACAGCAGTTCGGGCAGGTTCAGCGCGCGGCCGTGAAAGGCTGACATCTGGGCGCCCGCGGCCGGGCCGGATTCGATCACCCGCACGGGGAACCGCCGGGCCGTTTCGGGCGTCAGGGTGCCGCCGCTGGAAGACATGACGAAAAGCCGCCCGGTGAAACCAAGCTCTGCCAAGCCCGTTTCCAGGCGTCCTAGATATTGATCGAACATGGGTTGGGTAAAGGCATTGATGCAGGTCGTCGTGAAACGCTCGAACTCCCGCCATTCCGGCGAGACCTCGGATGACAGGGACACCATGAGATCGGGATAGGCCGCCGCCGCCATCTCGCGCAGGGCCTGTTCGTGGCTGGGATTGGCGTAACCATGCAGCAGGCAGATCGCCAGGGACTCGATGTCCTGTTCCTCGACCAGGCCGGTCAGGGCGGCCCGGGCGCCAGCCAGATCCAGCGGTATATCAACGCGGCCGTCGTAATGACATCGCTCGTCCACCTCGGCGCGCCGGCGCCGCGGCACCAGGGGGGCGGGAAATACCAGACGCAGGTCAAACACGTCATAGCGTTTTTCCCGGGCCATATCGAGGATATCGCGGAAACCGCGGGTGGTCAGCATGCCGGTGCGGGCGCCCTTGCGCTCGATCACCGCATTGGTGACCAGGGTGGTGCCATGCACGATCTCCACCACGGCGGCCAGATCAAGGGCGTGGCGCGCCAGCAGCGTGGCGGTGCCTTCAAGTACGGCCCGCGACGGATCATCCGGCGTGGTCAGCTGCTTGTGAATGGCAAAGCTGCCGTCGCCGCCATTGAACAAGGCAAAATCGGTGAAGGTCCCGCCGATATCAATGCCGAGGCGATACGCCATGGTATTCGTCTCCCTCATTCTCTGCTCTCTCCACCCCTCAACTGGAAATGATCCTAAAACCGGCCCAGGGCCCGTAACAGTCGTGCCGGCGTGATGGGCACCTCCGCGATGCTTGCAGCAAACGGCGAAATAGCGTCGTTGACGGCGTTTAGAATGGCCCCCACGGCCCCGGCGGTGCCGGCCTCGCCGGCGCCTTTCGCGCCCAGGACCGAGGTCTCGGTCGGGGTTTCGATGTGGGCAACCTCGATATCGGGCATTTCCCCGGCCATGGGCACCAGATAGTCCGCGAAGCTGCCGGTCAACAGCTGCCCGGCCGGGTCGTAGCGTAATTCCTCATACAGCGCGGCGCCGATGCCCTGTACCGCGCCGCCGCGGATTTGTTCGCGGACCAAAAGCGGGTTCAGGATGCGGCCGCAGTCGTGCACCACCAGATGGCGCAGGGGCCTGACGATGCCGGTGTCCACGTCCACCTCGACAATGGCGATCTGCACGCCGTTGCCGGCCAGGAACAGGCGGCCCCGGGTCGCGTACCGTTCGACCACCGTCAGATCCGCCGTGACGTCCCCGGGGATGCTGTAGGGCTGAAAATGGCCAATCCGGCTGATCTCGGAGACCGCCATATGGGCGTAGGTGGTTGCAATATCCACCACCATGCCTTGCTCGATGGTCAGTTCGGTGGCGTTTTTCTGCAACAGGCTCGCCGCGATGGCCAGGATATTCTGCCGCAGGGTGGCGGCGGCGCGCAGGGCCGCCTCGCCCGCCAGGGCCGCCCCGCGCGAACCCCAGGATCCGCCGCCCATGGGGCACAGCGCGCTGTCGCCGCTGATCACCTCGACCTCCGATAAAGGCACGCCCAACACGCCGGCGACGACTTGCTGGATGCCCGTATCGATGCCCTGACCCTGGTCGGTGGCGCCGGTATAGCAGCGTACGGCGCCGGATGCTTCCAGGCGCAGCAGGCAGGTCTCCTGGGCGCTGATATGCTGGCCGCCCTCGCCATAATATTCCGGGCCGATGGCCGTCAATTCCACGAAAGTGGCGACCCCGATGCCGCGATGTACATTGCGGGTCCGCAGTTCCGCCTGCTCCTGGCGGAATTGCGCCACATCGATGATCTCCAGCGCCTTGTCGAGGCAGGCGGTGAAGGACAGGTTTTCGAACTCAACCCCGCCGACGGAAGTGGTGGGAAAATCAGCTTCATTCAGATAGTTCCGCCGCCGGACCGCGATCGGGTCCAGGCCCAGGCGGGAAGCGCCAAGATCGATCAGGCGCTCGGCCACGGCGCAGGCAATGGGATGCCCGACCGAGCGGATATGACCCAGGATGCTCTTGTTCAGGAAGGCCATGCGCAGGTTGGCCTGATAGTTGGCATGGCGATAGGGCGCGCCCGTCAGGCGTATGATCTGATTGCCCTCGGCGATGGAGCTGCGCGGGTACTGGCCATAGGCGCCGGCATTGAAAAGATCGTCGACCTGCAAGGCCAGAATTTCGCCGGTCGGGGAAAAGGCCATGCGGGCGTGGACCTCGTGATCCCGGCAATGCACATCGGAGAGGAAGGATTCCAGGCGGTCGGCGATATATTTGACCGGCCGGCACAGCAGACGGGCGGCGGCGCAGGCGACCAGTTCGTCCGCCATCAGGTGATGTTTCAAACCGAACGCGCCGCCGACGTCGGGGCAGATGACCCTGACCTTGTGCTCGGGCAGGCCCAGCAAACGGGCATACAGGTCCTGTTGCTGGTGCGGCGTCTGATGCGACTGATGCACGGTCAGGCGGCTTTCCCCGGGTTCGAATTCGGCGATAATGCCGCGTGGTTCCAGGCTGACGCCACTGTGGCGGTGAAAGCGGAAATGCTCTTCGGCCACATGCGCGGCCGCCCGGAAGGCCGCCTCCGCATCGCCCGCCGTGATCTCCGCTGCAAAGGCCAGATTATTCGCCATATCGCCGTGCAGAACCGCCGCCTCCGGCGCCAGAGCCTGGTTCGCATCCATGACCGCGGGCAGTTCCCGCCAGTCGACGGAAACCCGTTCCGCGCCATCTTCGGCCACGGCGCGGCTTTCACCGAGAACGGCAGCGACCGCTTCGCCCTGCCAGCGGACCACGTCGCGGGCCAGGGCGGACTGTTCCGGCGCGGCCATGCCTGGAAACAGCTTATGGGCCGCCCGCCAGGACGACACGGCGGTCTCCAGATCCGCGGCGGTCAAGACCGCGACAATCCCCGGTAGGGCCAGGGCATCGGCGCGATCGATCGCGCCGATGCGGGCATGGGCGTGGGGACTGCGCACAAGGGCCAGATGCAGCATGCGGGGCAGATTGATGTCGTCGACATACCTGCCCCGGCCGGACAACAGGCGTTTGGCGCGGTCCCGGGGTACTTCGGCGCCGATCGTCATGCGGCGGGCGCTTCCCGCCGGGCCCGGGACACCGCCGCGACGGCATCGACGATGGCCTGATAGCCGGTGCAGCGGCAGAAATTGCCCGAGAGGTAGTCGCGGATCTCCTCCCGGCTGGGCAGCGGGTTGGCCTGCAATAATTCATGGGCGCTCAACAGCATGCCGGGGGTGCAGAAGCCGCATTGCAGGGCATTCAGGAGATGAAACATCGCCTGCAATTCGGCCATCAGGCCATTGTCGCCGTTGCCGGCGCCTTCGATGGTCTGCACCACGCAGCCATCGGCCTGCACGGCAAGCACCAGGCAGCCGCGCACGGTCTGATCATCCAACACTACGGTGCAGGCCCCGCAGGCGCCCTGTTCGCAACCCACATGGCTGCCCGTGAAGCCCAGATCATGGCGCAGGAAATCAACCAGGTTCAGGCGCACCGGGACGTCGCGCGCCACGGCTTCGCCGTTTACCGTCAGGGTTATGCGACGCGACTTTGAACTCATGCCGAAAACGCCATCAACACGCGCTGCAATGTTCGCCGCAGCAGCACGCCCACCAGATGCCGCCGATAGGCCGGAGGATAGGCCGGGTCCTCGGGCGGATCGACTTCGCCCACGATCCGTGCCGCCGCCTGCTCGACGCGGGCCTGGTTCAGCGGTCCGCTTTCCAGCAGCGCCATTGTATCCCGGGCCAGGATTGGCCGGTCGGCGACGCCCAGCAGGGCCAGGCGCACGCCCTTCAGGCCGCCGGCCTGGGGCGTCGCGGCAAAGGCAAGACCGGCCAGGGCGAAATCGCCACGGCGGCGGGCAACCTCGTCGAAAATACTGATGCCGCCGGGTTCGCCCTTGGGCAGACGGACGGCCGTCAATATTTCATCCGGCGCCAGCGCTGTTGCATAGATACCCTGGAAAAAATCCCCGGCCGCCACCCAGCGTTGCCCCCGGGTGGATAGCAGCGAGAACTGGCCATCCAGGGCCAGACAGCAGGCCGCCAGCTCCGCCGCCGGGTCGGCCATGGCCAGGCTGCCGCCAATGGTGCCGCGATGGCGCACCGCCGGATGGGCAATATGGCCGATGGCCTGATGCAGCAGCGGCAGGGCCCGCGCGATCAACGGGCTGGCTGCCAGATCGCAGTGGCGCAGCAGGCCGCCAATTTCGATATGACGGTCCGTTTCGACCAGCTGTTTCAATGCCGCCAGACGGCCAATATCGATCAGCAATTCCGGCGCCGCCAGGCGGAAATTGAGCAGCGTCAGCAGACTTTGGCCGCCGGCGATAAGGGACGCCTCGGCGCCATGCCGGGCCAGCAAATCCAGGGCCCCGGGCAAATCCGCCGGCCGTTCATAGTCAAAGTCAGGCGCCTTCATGTGTTCTGCCCCTCGCCCGGAAACGCCTAGCCCCAGACTTCTTCGGCGACCTCGACCACCAGGCGCAATTTGGCCATCTCGTCCGCGACGGTGATCTTGTTGCCATGGTGGGTGGAAGAGAAACCGCACTGCGGGCTGAGGCACAGGCGTTCCAGATCGACATATTGCGCCGCCTCGTCGATGCGGCGCTTCAGGGTGTCCTTGGCCTCCAATTCCGGGGTTTTGGTGGTGACCAGACCCAGTACCACGATCTTGTCGTCGGGTACGAAGCGCAACGGCTCGAACCCACCGGCCCGGTCGCTGTCATATTCCATGAACAGGGCGTTGACCTTGACGGTGTTGAAGACGCGCTCCGCCACCGGTTCATAGCCGCCCTTGGCGGCCCAGGCGCTTTGAAAATTGCCCCGGCACATATGCATGGCCGTTGTCACGCCGTCGGGCAAATCGCGGATGGCATCGTTCAGGGCGTTGGCATAGGTCAGGGCCAATGCGTCGGCGTCCTCGCCCTTGCCCTTCAGATAGTCCCGAATATCAAGGTCGCACAGATAGGCATAGGAGATGTCGTCGAGCTGCAGATAACGGCAGCCCTGGGCGGCCAGATCGCCCAGTTCGGCCCGGTAGGCCGCTGTCAGGTCATCCCAAAAAGCAGCCAGGTCGGGGTAGACCGCTTCCGAAATACCTTCCCGCCCGGCGCGGAAATGCGCCATGCTGGGGCCGGGCACGGTGAACTTGGCGGTGCGTTCGGTAAGGCCATTCAGATAGGCGAAATGGTCAACCATGACGGGTTGGGAGCGGCCCAGTTTGCCGGTGATCATGGCCCGGGGCGGTTGTTCGTCACTGCCCTGAAAGGTGCCCATGTCCAGCGGCTCGCCCAGTTCGAAGCCGTCGAAGCCGCTCAGGAAATCGAAATGCCACCAGGTGCGGCGAAATTCGCCGTCCGTAACAACCTGCAAGCCGATCGCCTCCTGCAACACCACAACCTCGCGAATGGCCTTGTCTTCGACGGTGCGCAAGGCCTCGGCGCTGATTTCGCCCCGCGCCGCCTGGCCGCGGGCCTCGTGCAGGGCGGCGGGGCGCAACAGGCTGCCCACGTGATCGGCGCGGAACGGCGGGTTTAGTCGTGCTGGCATGAGGCTATCTCTCTCTGTTAGGTCTAGTCGGCATCCAGGACCGCTTTGACATCCTTGGGATCGACGGCGAAATCGACGCCGGCGCGCTCCTGTTGCAGCAGCATGGAAACACGGGAATCCCGGTCGCCCCAGCCCCGGCCCAGGGCCTCGGTCATTTCCGCCAGGGTCAGGTTGATCAGACGCATGGGCACGCCATAATCGCGCCCCAGCTCCGCCGCCAGGGACACGTCCTTGTGGGCCAGACGCAGGGCGAAATCCGCCGGATCGTATTGATTGATCAGATAATGGTCCTGCAGGCTATCGAAGGTCCGCTGCCGGCCTCTGGCCCCCTGGCGGACCGCCTCGAACAATGCCAGCGGATCGACGCCCGCCTTGACGCCGGCGGAGAAAACTTCCGCCAGGGCCGTCTGGATGGCGTAGCCGGCGGCGTTATGCACCAGCTTGGCCACGGCGCCGGCGCCAATGGGGCCGATGTAGCGGACCTGATCACCCAGGGCATCCAGGGCCGCGCGGTTGGCCGTGAACACCTCCCTGTCGCCGCCCACCCAGATCGCCAGTTTGCCCGATGCCGCGCCCTTGGGCCCGCCGCTGACCGGTGCGTCCAGGCAGTGCAGACCCTTCGCGGCGAAAACCTCGTGTATACGCCGGATCAAGGTGGGCGAATTGGTCGACAGATCAAACAGCACCGCGCCGGGCCGCATGCCGGCAATCAGGCCATCGCTCTCATCCAGCGCCACCGCTTCCACCTCGGGCGGGCCCGGCAGCGAGGTCATGATCACATCCGATGCCGCCGCCAGTTCCCGCGGCGTCGCGGCCCAGCTGGCGCCGGCCGCCAGATGCGGTTCGGCGACCTGGCGATGAATATCATGCACGGTCACCGCAAAGCCGGCCTTTATAAGATTGCTGGCGAAGCTGGCGCCCATGGTGCCAAGGCCAATAAATCCGATCTTCGTCATCCGTTCGAACTCCCCCGGTGGTTTTTGATTATTCCGCGCCCTGGTCTTCGAAGATTTCCAGGGCAACCCGCCCGGCGTTCACGGCGCAGGGCCAGCCGGAATAGAAGGCAAGATGGGTAATCAAGCCAAACAGTTCCTCCTTGGTGACGCCGTTCTCCACCGCGCGGGCCATGTGGCCGCGAAGCTCCTCGGTGCGGTACAGCGCGATCAGCACGGCCACGGTGGCCAGGCTGCGGTCGCGCTTTGACAGCTCGGGCTGTTCCCAAACATCGCCGAACAGCACCTCGTCGCGCAGCTTGCCCAATTGCGGGATCAATTCATATACGGTTTTCTTGTTCGCCATCGCTCGCTCTCCCGGGTTTGACTATGCTATTTTCAACTCAAATCATCGCATTCAACAGCGGCAATAAAAAGGGCTCGTTCAAACATGGCACATATTCTGGTGACCGGCGCCTCCGGCTTCGTGGGCGCGGCCGTCGTTGCGGCCCTGGCGGCGCGGGGCGACCGGGTGACGGCGTTCGACATCGCCGTGTCGCCCGCCTTGCGGGAAATTGCCGGGCAATATGAAAATGTGCGCCTGGTCGTGGGCGAAATTACCGAATGCCCAACGGTCATGGCCCTGTTTCACGCGGATGCCCCGGATTGTGTCTTTCACGCGGCGGCAATCGTCGGGGTCATCGCGTCCGTACGGGCGCCGATCCGGACCTTCGAGGTCAACGTCCAGGGCACCATCAATTTGTTGGAGGCCATGCGTCTGTTCGGGACCCGGCGCATGGTGCATATGAGTTCGGAAGAGACCTATGGTCCGTTCCAAACGCCACTGATCGACGAGGATCATCCGCAAAGCCCGCTGCATCCCTATGGCGTTTCCAAGCTGGCCGTCGAGCATCTTGGCCGTGGCTATAGGGAGCGCCATGGCCTGGAGGTCATCCATCTGCGCGCCATCTGGGTCTATGGCCCAAATCTGCCCCGGGTCCGCGTGCCCAATTCATTCATCGACGCCGCGTTGGCGGGGCGTCCCTTTCATCAACCCTTCGGCGCCGACTTCATCTGCGACCATACCTATATTGACGACGTGGTGGACATCGCCGTGCTGGCCATCGACAAGGCCGCGCATCCCCATGACGCCTACAACGTCGGCTCCGGCCAGGGCGTCAGCCTAAGGGATATCGCCGATATTGTGGCCGGGATGGTGCCCGGCGCGCAACTCAGCGTCGGCAATGCGCCCTATCGCCACGGCGACGAAAGCTTCAGCGTGGATTGCGTGCAAAAAGGCGCCCTGGATATCCGCCGGGCCCGCGACGTTCTGGGCTACGAGCCGAAATTCGACATCCGGCGGGGGCTGGCGGCATTTCTGAACTAGAGCGTATCGCGGCCGGCCGAATGATCCGCCATATCCCGCAGAGGCTTTAACTGTTTGGCGGCACATCCAGTCTGGCCACGATGCCGGCCAAATCCGGGCTGGGCGCGGGATAACGCTGCAGCACGGCCGGGTCGTGCCCCGGCACGATATGATCATCGTCGGGCGCCAGGGTGCGCAGTTTCTGGTTGCTCTCCAACATCTCGAACAGATTTTCGTGGGTCAGGAACGGGGTCCCCAGCTCGAAACATTCGTAATAATGCGCCACGTCCGAGGCTAGAACCACCGGCCCGCGCTGGCTTTCGACCCGCACAGCCTGCAGGCCGCGGGTATGGCCCGGCAGGTGATGCACCGTGACGCCGGGGGCGATCTGCTCGTCGCCGGCATGGAAGACCACCCGGTCACCGTAGGTCAGGCGCACCATTTCCAGCACGTCATCCAGCTTGAACGAATGACGCATCGCCGGATGGGTCATGGCCCGCCCGGTAACGAACGACATCTCCTCGTCCTGAATATGAAAGCGGGCCTTGGGGAACAGATCCAGATTGCCGGCATGGTCATAGTGCATGTGGGTAATGATCACGTCCTCGATGCCGGCCGCGTCAATATCCAACAGCGCCAGGCCTTCGACCGGCGAGCGCAGAAAGCTGCGGCCCCGGCCTTCGCCTTCCGCCCTGTCGTAGCCCACATCGATGACGATGGTGCGCCGGTCATTGCGGATGACCCAGATGAAATAGTCCATGGCGATGGGCGCGTCATGGGGGTCGCCATGGACGAACATGGTGCCGCGCTCTCCCATGCGGTCGCCGTATTTGATGGCATAGATTTCATAGGGTGCGACGGGGGCGGTGTCGGGCATGGCTATTCCTCTCCTCACTGATTGCGCTTTAGTGTAGCATTGTCGGGAGGCGGGGGGACGCTAATGCGATACATTATTTATGGCGCCGGTGGCATCGGCGGGGTTATTGGGGCGCAGCTTTTTCAAGGCGGCGTGGAGGTGTTGCTGGTGGCGCGGGGGGGCCATCTGCAGGCCATCCAGGATCGGGGCCTGCGCTATCAGACGCCCCATCAGACCGTTACCCTGCCGATCGCGGCGGCCGGTCATCCGCGGGAAATCGGCTTTCGCGCCGGCGACGTGGTTATTCTGACCGTGAAATCCCAGCATACCCAAGGCGCGCTGGACGATCTGCGGGTCGCCGCGGGCGACGAAATCCCCATATTCTGCTGTCAGAACGGCGTTGCCAACGAGCGCATGGCCCTGCGCCGGTTCCAGAATGTGCATGCCATGATGGTCTATCTGCCGGCCATGGCGCTGGAACCGGGTACGGTCCAGACCCACGCCGCCCGTATGACCGGCGTGCTGGATGCCGGCATTTATCCCACCGGCAGCAATGATCTGGTGGCCGAGGTGACGGGCACCCTGAACGGTGTTAATTTCTCGGCCCGGCCCAACCCGACGGTGATGCGTTTCAAATACGGCAAGTTGATCATGAATTTGCGCAATGCCCTGGCCGCGGTGTCGCCGCCGGGGGAAGGGGCGCAGGCAATCAATGCCTTGATGCGGGCCGAGGCGGAGGCCTGTTTCAGGGCCGCGGGCATCGATTGCGCCAGTCAGGCGGAGGAAACGGCGCGGCGGGGCGATCTGATGAAATCGGCGCCGGTGGAAGGCCAGGACCGTGGCGGCGGTTCCTCCTGGCAGAGCCTGGTGCGCGGCACCGGGAATATAGAGGCTGATTTCCTGAACGGGGAAATCGTCCTGCTGGGCCGCCTGCATGGCATCCCCACGCCCGCCAACTGGGTTCTGCAACGCCAGGCCAACGCCCTGGCCGCCAGCAAGGGCGCCGCACAAAGCATTTCACTGGCGGCATTGCGGGACAGGATCGACCAGGCCAGCAACATCCGCACGGGTTGAGCGTTTTGATGGTACGTTGAAATTGCGAATTCAGGCGGTGCGCCATGGGGCTGCCGCCATCGGGCTATTGGGGGTGGAGATATGAGCCGGCAAGACAAATTTCCACGCAGGATCTCCAAGATCATGGTCGCGAACCGGGGCGAAATTGCCATCCGGGTGCTGCGGGCCGCGAACGAACTGGGTCTGCGCACCGTTGCGGTGTTCGCCGAAGAGGACAAACTGGCGCTGCATCGTTTCAAGGCGGACGAGACCTATGCCCTAGCCCCTGGTCTTGGCGCCATCAAGGCCTATCTGTCCATTGACGAGATGATCCGCATCGCCCGTATGGCGCAGGTCGATGCCATTCATCCGGGCTATGGCTTCCTGTCGGAAAACCCGGATTTCGCCGAAGCCTGCGCCGAGGCCGGCATCATCTTCATCGGACCGACCCCCGATATCATGCGCCGCCTGGGTAACAAGATCTCGGCCCGCGAGGTTGCCGTGCGCGCGGGCACGCCGGTGATGCCCGCGACCGGGCCGCTGCCCGAGGATCCGCATGAAGTGCGGCGGGCGGCGACGGCGGTCGGCTATCCATTGATGCTGAAGGCTTCTTGGGGCGGCGGCGGCAGGGGTATGCGCGTGATTGAAAACGAAGCGCAGCTCGACACCGAGGTGGACGCCGGACGGCGCGAGGCCGTGGCGGCGTTCGGCAACGGCGAGATCTATCTGGAAAAACTGGTGCGCCGGGCCCGCCATGTGGAGGTGCAATTGCTCGGCGATCATCATGGCAACGTGGTGCATCTGTTCGAGCGTGATTGCTCGGTCCAGCGGCGCAACCAAAAGGTCGTGGAACGCGCGCCGGCGCCCTTTTTGTCGGACCATCAGCGGGCCGAACTTTGCGCGGCGGCGCTGCGTCTGGCCCGGGAATCGGGCTATGTAAATGCCGGCACGGCCGAATTCCTGATGGATGACGACAGTGGCGAATTTTACTTTATCGAGGTCAATCCCCGCATTCAGGTCGAACATACGGTCACCGAGGAAGTCACCGGCATCGACATTGTCAAGGCCCAGATCCGCATCGCCGGCGGCGCCCGGATCGGCGATGTGGCCGCCTCCGGCGTGCCGGCGCAGGCGGATATTCATTTGCGCGGGCACGCCCTGCAATGCCGCATCACCACGGAAGACCCGGAAGAGAATTTTATTCCCGATTATGGCCGCATCACCGCCTATCGCGGGGCCAATGGTTTCGGCATCCGCCTGGACGGGGGCACCGCCTATTCCGGCGCGGTGATCACCCGCCACTATGACAGCCTGTTGGAAAAGGTCACGGCCTGGGCGCCCACCCCGGAAGAGGCCATCGCCCGCATGGACCGGGCCCTGCGCGAATTTCGCATTCGTGGCGTTACCACCAACCTGACCTTCGTCGAAGGCCTGATCAACCACCCGACCTTCAAGGCCGCTGAATGCACCACCCGGTTTATCGATGACACGCCGGAATTATTCAAGCTGGGCCACCGGCGTGACCGGGCGACGCGGCTGTTGCGCTATATTGCCGATGTCTCCATCAACGGCAATCCGGGGGTCGCGGGACGGCCCCGCCCGACCACCGCGCGAACGCCCCTGGTGCCGGCCAATCTGGCGGACGCGCCGCCCCCCGGCACCAGGCAACTGCTGGACCGCCTGGGCCCGAAACAATTCAGCGCCTGGATGCTGGCGCAAAAGCGGCTTTTGCTGACCGACACCACCATGCGGGACGCGCACCAGTCCTTGCTGGCCACCCGCATGCGAAGTTATGACATCGTGCGTATCGCGGATGCCTATGCCCATAATCTGCCGCAATTGTTCAGCCTGGAATGTTGGGGCGGCGCGACATTCGATGTGGCCATGCGCTTCCTGAATGAATGCCCCTGGGAACGCCTGCGGCAGATCCGCGCCCGGGTGCCGAATATCCTGCTGCAGATGCTGTTGCGCGGCGCCAACGGCGTCGGCTACACCACCTATCCGGATAACGTGGTCCAGGCCTTCGTAAAACAGGCCGCCCTCAGCGGCATCGATCTGTTCCGGGTGTTCGACAGCCTGAACTGGGTGGAAAACATGCGTGTGGCCATGGATGCGGTGCTGGACAGCGGCAAGCTGCTGGAAGGCGCGATCTGCTACACCGGCGATCTGCACGATCCCGGCCGGGCCAAGTACGATCTGAAATACTACGTTGCCATGGCGCGGGAGCTGGCCGCCGCCGGCAGCCATATCATCGGCATCAAGGATATGGCCGGGCTGGCCAAGCCGGATGCCATCACCACCCTGGTGCGGGTCTTGAAAGCGGAAACCGGCCTGCCGGTGCATTTCCATACCCACGATACCTCCGGCATCGCCGGGGCCAGCGTGCTGGCGGCGTCCGCGGCGGGCGCGGATGCGGTGGATTTGGCGATGGATTCCCTGTCCGGCCTGACCTCGCAGCCCAATCTTGGTTCGGTGGTGGAAGCCCTGCGGGGCAGAGACCGCGATACCGGCCTTGATGCTGGTCAGATCCGCGCCTTTTCCGACTACTGGGAAGGGGTTCGGGCGCAATACGCGGCCTTTGAAAGCGATCTGCGGTTTGGCGCCTCGGAAGTTTATCTGCACGAAATGCCGGGCGGGCAGTTTACCAATCTGAAGGAGCAGGCGCGTTCACTGGGCCTGGAGGAACGCTGGCACGACGTGGCCTCGGCCTATGCGGACGTCAACCAGATGCTGGGCGATATCGTCAAGGTTACGCCGTCGTCCAAGATGGTGGGCGATATGGCCCTGCTCATGGTCAGCGCCGGCCTCAGCCGCCGGGATGTGGAGGATCCGGGCAAGGAGATCGCCTTTCCCGAATCCGTGCGCGCCTATTTCCGTGGCGAGCTGGGCCAGCCGCCGGGGGGCTTTCCACAAGCCCTGCAGCAAAAGGTTCTGGCCGGAGAGGCCCCATTGACCGGCCGCCCCGGGGCCAATCTGCCGCCGGCGGATCTTGCCGCCCTGCGCGCGGCGGCGGAAAAGAAGGCGGCGCGGCGCATCACGGACGAGGAGTTCAATTCCTATCTGATGTACCCGGATGTTTTCACCGCCTATGCGGCGCAGCGCCGCGAGTTCGGCCCGGTCGGCGTTTTGCCCACCGCCACATATTTCTACGGCATGCAGCCGGACGAGGAAATTTCAATCGAACTGGAGGCCGGCAAAAACCTGGTTGTCCGCAGCCAGGCGGTCGGCGAGACGGATGAAGAGGGCTTCGCCAGATATTTCTTCGAGTTGAATGGCCAGCCCCGGACCATCAAGGTGCCCGACCGTAAAATCGCGGCATCCGTGCTGCGCCATCCCCAGGCCGAGGCCGGCAACCCCGATCATGTCGCCGCGCCGATGCCCGGCGTCATCGGCACCATCGCCGTGGACGCGGGGCAGACCGTGAAAAGCGGCGATATGCTGATGAGTATCGAAGCCATGAAGATGGAAACCGCAATCCGCGCGGCCCGCGATGGCGAGATCAAATCGATCACCGTCAAGGCCGGCATGTCCGTGGACGCCAAGGACCTGTTGCTGGAATACGTCGCAGCCTAGCTGGCGCAACCAAAATCCGGCGGGCGCTTCTCCGGCGCAATACTGATTTCCTGTACGGCCAGGGTCCACCATCTGAGGAATAATGGTAATGTTGGGCGGTGGGAATGAGGGGAACTCGCGTCACTGAGTTATCCACATATCCTCGGCGGTCGGTGCCGATATTTCAAACATTTCAGATGGCGGGCGAGGATGGTCGGGCGCGGAAGTTCCAAAACGCCAAAGCCATCTGGCCCGGCCCAGCCTCGCCACCCTGCGCCAGGAGGGACCGCCCGAAGCGCGAGCCTGGATGCGGCGCGCACAACGGGAGCACGGCGATACTCTGGCCGACATGGCCGCCGAGACGGGCCGGCATTGTTCGACCATCGCCAAGATCATCAAGACCCTGGAAACGAATTCAGGAAGAAAGACCTGGCCCCGGTCTTTTTCGTTTATTTTTGTGCGGTGAGCACGGTGAAGCCTTCGCCAACAATGTAGCGTCCAATCTCCCCCGTGAACGCCGCGCCTCGGAGAAGCGCTTCCTGTTCCTCGCGGGTTGGCAGGACGTTTCCCCAGGTCAATTCCTCAAACCCTGTCTGCACGGGAAATAGGAACTCGGGCTGGCGTGATTCAGCAAGCGTGGTTGGGTAGGTCTCGTCGATGATTAGAAGCCAGCCGTCTGAGCGAAGTGCGCGATAGCAACCATCAATCACATTCCGCCGAATCTCGGGCGCAATCTCGTGCAGAACCTCGATCATAACCACAGCATCCACGGTCGCTTCGGGTACGGCGTCTCTCAGTTCGCCCTCAATCAGTTCTACACGTCCCGCGACGCCCGCTTTTTCAAGCGCCTCCTTGGCAGCCTTCATTCCAGTGGGGTCGATGTCCACCCCTACACACCGGGCCTGAGGAAAAGCCTTCGTCAATTGGAGCAGATGCCGACCCGTACCGCAGCCCACCTCAAGTAAGGTGCCGCCGGCATCGAGCCGTTCCTTGAGACCGGGTAACTCCGGCAGGATTTTTCTAGCGCTGAGGACTTGTAGGCCGTTAGTACCCGACGCCACGGCTTCGGCAAAGGCCGCGCTACGGCCCTGAAAGGGGACGGTGCTCCCAGTGCGAAAGGCATCGAGGCAGTAGCGATGATCTTCCGTCGCAAATTCGGTTCCCAGGCGCACATAACCGCCGAGATAGCGCGGGTGTCCATCGTTTGCCAATATTTGGTCGATAAACGGAGCCAGCCGGAAGGTACGATCTTCATTACCTTCCAGCAACCCAAACGAATAAGCGGATGTGCACCAGGTTTCGACATAAGGTGGGTGGAGACTCAACGCGACAGCGATTTGTTCCGGTGTTGCCTCCGAGGCATTAGAGATTGTCCTGAAGAGTCCGAGTTGAACGCCGATGTCAATCAAGTGCATCGCGTTGAAGCCGCGACGCCACTCAAAGATCTTTGCGACTTGCGATTCTGCTGTGAGTTCGTTGCCTAGGTTATCGATACTATTCGACGTCATTCAGATTTCTCCAAAGACACGTCCAATTTCTGCGGAATACAAAAGCACTTTGATCTCACTCCGTCATCTCAAATATGTGACAAATTGACGCAGTATAGATATAGATCTGAAGATATAGGTATTGCTGCCGGTCAATGAGGCTCGACGGCTTTACAACGAGGTTAATCCAAATGTCGCTCGTGGGTCATTTTCGACAGTCATCAGTATTCCGGACTTAGCTCGCTATCAATATTGGCAATATTGGGGTCACAATATTGGGGTCTTTGGAGTGAACCCCTGAACTGAGACAGCTAAACTAGGGACGGGTGCAGTTTAGCGCGCTGCCAAATTCGTTGAAATTTGGCTTACTCACCGGCCCCGGCGGCGGAACCAAAAATGGGCGGGCGCTTTTCCAGGAAGGCGCGCATGCCTTCCCGGGAGTCGGCCGAAAGGATCAATGCCGCCTGGTTCTGGCGCTCGAATTCCAGGACCTCGTCCAGCGCGGCCTGGGCGGCGAAATGGACGCCCTTTTTTATCGCCGCCAGGGCGCGCGGCGGACCGCTGGCCAGCCGCTGGGCGAAGGCCTGAACCTCGCCGCGGTAGCTGTTCATGGGAAATATCTGGTTCAACAGGCCCAGGCGCAGGGCCTCTTCGGCGCCAACGCGGTCGCCGGTCATCATCAACTCCATGGCCTTGGCGGCGCCGACCAGCCGGGTCAGGGATTGAAAGCCGCCCCAATCGGGGATCAGGCCGATTTTCACGAAGCTTTCCGAGAACAAGGTGTTCTCGCAGCCCAGGCGAATATCACAGCCCAGCGCCATGTTCATGCCGCCGCCCGCGGCGGGGCCGTTGACCGCCGCGATCACCGGTTTCGCCATGGCGCGCAGCAGGCGGACCACTTTCTCCACCACAACCAAATGGCTCACCAGCACGCTGTCGTCGTTGTTCTGCTGCCATTGCGCCATGGCGGCAATATCGCCGCCGGCGCAAAACGCATTGCCCGTGCCGGTGATCACCACGCAGCGCACATTGGGGTCGCCGGCGCAGTCTTCCAAGCGCTGCAAGATGGTCTCGCGCATATCGCCGGCCAGGGCATTCATCGCCTCGGGGCGGTTCAGGGTGACCGTGGCCACGCGGTCGGTTACGTCAAACAGAATATGCTGCGCGCTCATATGTGCCTCCGGCTTGGTGTCGCTGGCCCCACCCTAACAGGTGATGCTGCGCGGCCGCCAGAGCATGTTTCTTCCAAACATGCCCGGACTCTTAAGAAAAGAGCAATTGGACCAATCACTTGGATCGCTAAAGCGAATCCAATTGATCGAAAGTCGCGCTCTCCATTCGGGCCGGCAAATCCACCTTTCGGTTGCGGCGCCGGTGGCCACGGGCCATCATGGGGGAGGTGATGAATGGGCAAGGAGAGAGCTGATGTATGATCTGATCATTCGCAATGCGCGGATTGCCGATGGCCTTGGCAATGCGCTGGTCACCGGTGATCTGGCGGTAAAGGACGGCCGGGTGGCCGCCGTGGGCCGGGTCACGGGCGCGGCGAAGGAGACGCTGGACGCCGAGGGCCAGGTGCTGGCGCCGGGCGTGATCGATCTGCATACCCATTACGACGCGCAACTGACCTGGGATCAGACCGCCTCGCCCGCCGGCGCCCTTGGCGTGACCACGGTGGTGGTGGGGAATTGCGGCTTTGGCATCGCGCCGGCGCCCGCCGCCCATCGCGACGCCATTCTGGCCAACCTGGCCGAGGTCGAAGGCATGTCCCTGACCTCCCTCATGGCGGGCGTCGATACCAATTACGAAAGCTTCGCTGAATATATGGCTCTGCTGAAGCGCAAGGGCGTCTATCCCAACGTGGCGGTGCTGGCCTCGCACACGGTGTTCCGCACGGCGGTGATGGGCGACGAGGGCTCCACCCGGCCATCCACGCCGGACGAACTGGCCCGGATGGTGGCCCTGTTCCGCGAGGCCATGGATGCGGGCGCCGTGGGCCTTGGCTCTTCCTCCAACGAGAACCACCGCGGCGCGGGCGGCGTGCCGATTGCCTCGCGGCTGGCCGATGATGATGAATTCCGCGCCCTGGCCGCCGTCATGGCCGACTATGATCATGGCGTCTTCATGGCCACCTTTGGTGAGAAGCACGGCATCCCGTTCCTGGAAGATTTGACCAAAATCAGCGGCCGGCCCGGTTGCTATGCGCCGCTGTTTCATTTCGCCCATCAGCCGGACCGGGCCCGGAATATCATGCGGGCGGCGGCGGCGGCGCGGGCGCGTGGCCTGCCGGTCTACACCCAAGGCTCCTGCCAGCCGCTCAGCCTTAGCTTCACCCTGGACCGCGCCTATATCCTGAAGGCCATGGCGCCCTGGCCGGCAACCGAGGATCACGCCGAATTGCGGCGGATCTTCGCCGACCCGGCATTCCGCGATGCTTTCCGCGAGACCCTGGCGTCAAGCGATACCCAGCATGTCTTCAAGGGCCGTTGGGACTGGGTGCCGATCACCATCACGGCATTGGCAAAGAACGCCGGTCTGGAAGGGCGGACCGTGGCCGAGGTGGCGGCCGAGCGCGGCGAGGACCCCCTGGATTTCTTCCTGGATCTTAGTCTGGAAGAGGATTTCCGCACCAAGTTCACGTTCTTCATATTGAATATGGATGAAGACGGCGTCGCGGAACTGCTGGTCAATGACGGCACCCTGATCAGCCTGTCCGACGCCGGGGCGCACAACTCCCTGCTCTGCGATGCCGGCTATGCCATGTACCTGTTCGGCCACTGGGTGCGCGAACGCGGCCTGTTTGATCTGCCGCTTGCGATCCGCAAGGTCACTTCGGACCCGGCGGATGTCTACGGCATTATCGATCGCGGCCGGCTCACGCCCGGCGCCTGGGCCGATATGATCCTGTTCGATCCCGAAACCATCTCCATCACCAAGATGGAGCGCCACTTCGACCTGCCCGCGAAGGGCGAGCGTTTGCTGCGCCGCGCCCCTGGTCTGAAGGGTACCTGGGTCAATGGGGTGCGGGTATTCGACGGCGAGGATTATTTAAAGGTACCCGCACCGGGCCAGGTGTTGACCAAATTTGCCGGCAGCCAACCCACATTGGGCATGGGCAGAGACCGCGCCGCCGCCGAATAGAGATTTGCAAAGGATAGCCGGTTCATGACGATTGGACGCTGGGGCGTGTGGTTCTCGCCCAATGCAATACCACTGGAAGACCTCGCCCGCCTGGCGGACGAGGTGGAGGGGCATGGCTACGACATCCTCTGGTACCCGGAGGCGATGGCCTACGAAGCCATGTCATTGGGCGGCTATCTTTTGGGCCGGACCCGTAAATTGACGCTGGCCAGCGGTATCGCAAATATCTACGCCCGCGATGCGGCTGCCGCCATGCAGGGACATAACACCCTGAATGTCCTTTATGACGGGCGTTTCATATTGGGCCTTGGGGTCTCGCACATACCCATTGTCGAAGGGGCGCGGGGCCACAATTACGGCAAACCGCTGCGCGCCATGCGCGGCTATCTGGAGGCCATGTACACAGCGCCGGTACAGGTCAAGGCGCCGAACCGGCAGGTGGTTCTGGCCGCCCTGGGGCCGAAAATGCTGGCCCTGTCGGCGGAGCTGGCGGACGGCGCCCTGCCCTACAACGTCACGCCCGAGCATACCGCGCGGGCCCGGGCGATCGTGGGGCCCGGCAAGGCGATTTATGTGGAGCAAAAGATTTGCCTGACGCAGGATGCGGATATGGCCCGCCGTGTTGCGGGGGAACAACTGGCCCGTTATATGGTGCTGCCAAACTACCGCAACTGCTGGCTTAGTCTCGGCTTCACCGAGGCTGAACTTTCAGGCCGGGGCAGTGATCGTTTTCTTGACGCCATGGTCGCCTGGGGTACGGAAGATGCCATACGCGACCGCCTGCAGGCGCATTTTGATGCCGGTGCCGACCATGTCGCGATCCAACCCTTCGATCCCGCCGGCGGGCCATCGCCGGACTGGAATGCCCTGGCCGTCTTCGCGCCCGGCGCGTAAGCTGTTGCAAATTCATAACCCGGCCTTTTGAGGAGATAAACCATGTCAATTGTACAAGTCGTAGCCGTCATCACCGCCAAACCGGGCCAGCGCGATGCGCTGCTGGAACTCGCCCGCGGCAATCTCGCCGCCGTCCATGCCGAGGCAGGCTGCATTGAATATGCGCCATCCATTGATGCGGAAGGCTGGGGAAGCTTCCAGACTCCGTACGGCCCGGACACCTTTGTCTTCCTCGAAAAGTGGGAAAGCGCCGAGCATCTGAAAGCCCATGCCGCCGCACCGCATATGAAGGCTTATGGCGAGAAGGCCAAGGACATGATCGCCAGCCGGGTTATTCATATCCTCTCGGCCGCTTGATCGAGGGACAATCACCGTGTCCAAGGGGTTCGTATTTTCGCCGCGGGATTGGGACAGCCATCCACCGCAAATACATCCCGGGTATAAATCAACGCCATTGCGGGGCCCGACCAAGCCCCTGGTCGTGCTGCCCCAGACGTTGTCGGAACTGACGGGTCCGGTCTATGGTCAGGACGCCGTCGGGCCCTTGGATCATGATTTGACCAAGCTGGCCGCCAAGGGCGGCGAACCGAATGGCGAGCGGATTATTGTTGCCGGACTGGTCAGTGACGAGAATGGCCGTCCGGCGCCCAATATCCTGCTCGAAGTCTGGCAACCCAATGCGGCGGGGCGCTATATACATACGGACGATCAGCATGACGCGCCGATCGACCCGAATTTCATGGGTGCGGGGCGGTGTGTGACCGATGCGGATGGGCGCTATCGCTTCATCACGATCAAACCGGGCGCCTATCCCTGGGGCAATCATTACAATGCCTGGCGCCCCAACCACATCCATTTTTCCCTGTTCGGTCCGTCTATTCTGACCCGTCTGGTGACGCAGATGTATTTCCCCGGTGATCCCCTGTTGGAACTGGATCCGATCTTTCAGGGAGTCCCGGCCGCCTCGCGCCATTTGCTGGTTTCGAAACTATCCATCGAACTATCGGAGGCGGAATGGGCCTTGGGTTATGAATTCAACATTGTTTTGCGCGGGCGCGCGGCCACGCCAATGGAGAGCTAGAATATGGCCCTGAAGCAGACCCCATCACAAACCGTCGGGCCGTATTTTTCCTATGGCCTGACGCCGGAACAGTATGGCTATGACTACAAGCAACTGGCCGACAATAATTTGGGTGAAGCGGATGGCAACGGCCAGCGGATTACCATTCGGGGACAGGTGTTCGACGGCAACGGCGCGACAGTGCGCGATGCCGTGTTGGAACTGTGGCAGGCCGACAGCCAGGGCCGCTATGCCCATCCCGAAGATCCGCGCGGCTCCAACACCGGTTTCAAGGGCTTTGGCCGGACGGGTACGGGAACCTTGCCGGAAAACTATTATGAATTCCACACCATCAAGCCGGGCGCGATTGGCGATGGTCAGGCCCCCCACATCACCGTGGTTCTGTTCATGCGCGGCCTGCTGAACCACGCCTATACCCGGATCTATTTCTCCGACGAGGCGGCGGCCAACGATGCTGATCCCGGTCTGGCCCTGGTCGATGCCGCGCGCCGGAATACCTTGATCGCCCAGCGCCAGGAAAATCCGGCCGGGATCATCTATCAGTTCGACATCCACATGCAGGGCGAGCAGGAAACCGTGTTTTTTGACGCCTGACGACAACAACCGGCCGGTGCCATGATACTGGACGCCTATCTTCAGGACCTGGAAACCGAAGCCTTGATCTCTGACGCCGCGTTGGCCACGGCGATGTTGGAGGTGGAGGCCGCCTTGGCGCGGGTACAGGCGCGGGCCGGTATTATTCCGGCCCAGGCGGGATCCCGCATCGCAGAGGCCGCGGCCGGCTTGGCGGTGGATCTGCCGGCCCTGACCCAGGGGACGATCCATGATGGCGTGCCCGTCATCGCCCTGTTGGCGCAGTTGCGGGCGGCGGCGGGCAGCGCCTACGGCGGCTATGTGCACTGGGGTGCAACGTCCCAGGATATCGTCGACACCGCGATGGTATTGATGCTGCGCCGGGTCATGGCGCTGTTTGCGGGCCGCCTGGACGATTTGATCCGTTCCTGGGCGGCCCTGGCGGCGCGGCACCGCGGCACGGTGATGGCGGCGCGCACCCGTTCGCAACAGGCCGTGCCAACCACTTTCGGCCTAAAGGCCGCCGGTTGGCTGGCGCCGCTTTTGCGCCATCGCCTTCGCTTGCAGGCATTGCCGGCGACCAGTTTTGCCTTGCAGTTCGGCGGCGCGGGCGGAACCCTGGCGGCATTGGATGGGCAGGGGCATGCCGTGGCCCGGGATCTGGCGGCGGAACTGGATTTGGCCTTGCCGCCCATGCCGTGGCACAACCAGCGGGACGGCATCATCGAATTCGCCAATTGGCTGGCGATGCTGAGCGGCAGCCTGGGCAAGACGGCGGGGGATGTCCTGTTGCTGGCGCAATCGGAGATCGGCGAGCTGCAGATCAGCGGCGCGGGCGGCTCTTCCGCCATGCCGCAAAAGGCCAACCCGGTTCTGGCCGAGGCGCTGATCGCGCTGGCCCGCCATAACGCCGGTTTGATCGGCGTCCTGCATCAGGCTGCGCCACACCTGGCGGAACGTGACGGCGCGGCCTGGACCCTGGAATGGCTGACCCTGCCCCAAATGGTGCGGACAACCGGGGCCGCCCTGCAACACAGCCTGTGGCTGGCGGCTCACCTGCAGGTCAATGACCGGCGCATGGGCGACAACGTCGCCGCCGCCAATGGCATGCTGCTGGCCGAGGCGGCGGTCTATGCCCTGGCCGGACATATGCCGAAAGCCGCCGCCCAGGGCCTGGTTAAAGATGCCTGTCTGGATGCCATCACCGCCGCCGGGGATTTAATCGGCGTCCTGCAACAGCGGACGGAAGCGCCAATTGATTGGCTGGCGCTGCGGGATCCAGCCAACTATCTTGGCGCAACAGAGCAATTTATCGATGCGGTCTTGGGCGCGGTTCCGCCGGAACTTGCTGGATAAGTTCGTTGCACTCATAGAGGAACTGCGAACATGCACTACGATGCCGTCGAGAATAACCATGGCCTTAAGCACGACCCCTTCAAGGCGCTGATCGCGCCGCGTCCCATTGGCTGGATCGCCACGGTCAGCCGGGACGGAATATGCAATCTGGCGCCCTACAGCTATTTCAACGCGGTCAGCGACCGGCCCCATTATGTGATGTTTTCGTCGAAGAACATCAAAGACAGCGTGCGCAATATTCAGGAAACGGGCGAGTTCACCTGTTCCATGTCCACCTGGGATACCCGCGACGCGATGAATGTAACTTCCGCCCCCGTGCCCCCGGAGGTGGATGAGTTTCCGTTGTCGAGCTTGACGGCCATTGCTTCCAAGTTCGTCAAACCGCCGCGGGTCAAGGAAAGCCCGGCCGCGTTCGAATGCCGCTATTGGAAAACCATCGAACTGCCCGACGTCGCGCCAGGCTCCGATCAGGGGCATTTCATGGTGATTGGCCAGGTTGTCGGCATTTACATCGATGATGCCTATGTCTCGAATGGCTTGGTCGATACCGGATCCATGCGGCCCTTGGCGCGGCTGGGTTATATGGATTATGCGGTGGTGACGCCGGAAACCATGCTGACCATCAACCGCCCCGAAATGACCGAGGCCGGCGATATCGCCGATGGCCGGCCGGAAGTTTGGGATGGCGCCTTTAGATAAACCGTCGATCGGAACAAGGGAGGCCGCCATGGCCATGCGAATTGGATATCTTTTGCCAACCCGGGAACGGGTCATGCGGGGCCAGCCGGAAGCCGGCCCGTTGCTGGAGCTGGCGGACCGCGCCGAAGCTCTGGGTTTTGAGTCCGTTTGGGTTGGCGACTCCCTGCTGGCCAGGCCCCGGCACGAGCCATTGACCCTGCTGGCCGCCATTGCCGGCCGGACGCGGCGGGTGGAACTGGGCACGGCGGTCCTGCTGCCCGCCTTGCGCAATCCGGTTATTCTGGCCCATCAGGTCGCGACCCTGGATCAGATCAGCCAGGGCCGCGTCATTCTGGGCGTTGGCATCGCCGGCGACGTGCCAAATATCCGGGCCGAGTTCGCCGCGGCCGGCGTGCCATTCGAAAAACGGGTCGGCCGGATGATGGAAGGACTGCGTCTGTGCCGGGCCTTGTGGCGCGGCGAGCCGGTGGATTGGGATGGCCGCTGGCCGGTGCAACAGGGCGTCCTGGGACCGACCCCTCATCGTCCGGGCGGCCCACCGATCTGGGGCGGCGGTTCGGCTTCGGCCAGCCTGGCCCGCGCCGGGCGGCACTTTGACGGCTGGTTCCCCACCGGTCCCGACGCGGCGGGTTGGGGCCAGCAATGGCGGGAGGTGCGGGAGTCCGCCCGCGAGGCCGGCCGAAACCCCGATGAACTGGTGGGCGCGCTGTATCTGACTCTTGTGATTGACGACAACGCCGAACGGGCGCAACAGCAGATCGATGCCTATTTGGAGGAATATTATGGCGTTGCGGCTAAAGTTCTGGCAAAGCAGCAGGCCTGTTACGCGGGTCCGGCGGCAGGCGCGGCGGCATGGTTGAAGGGTTACCAGGACGCGGGCGCCACGCATTTGGTATTACGCTTTGCCGGCGCGCACGAGCGGCATATGGATGCCATCGCCGAAATTCGCACCTCCCTCGGCTGGTAACGACGGCGGCCTGTTACGACTGTAATTCCCGCCGTATGATGTCCGCGCCCTTGACCATGGCTTGAATTTTGCCAAAAGCGGTGGCGCGGGGCAGATATTTCATGCCGCAGTCGGGCGCCACGATTAATCGCTCCGGTGCGATATGGGCCAGGGCGCCGCGCAGGCGGGCGGCAACCTGTTCGGGGGTTTCGACCGCCTGGCTGCCCAGATCGAGAACCCCGAACATCACTTGCTTGGACGGCAGGGCCGCCAAAATGCCCGGATCAAGCTTCGGTTGCGCCGCCTCGATCGAGATGGCAGTGGCGCAACAGGCCTCAAGTTCCGGCAGGAAGGAGTAGCCCGACGGCTTGTCCTTCACCACATAGGCATAGCCAAAACAAAGGTGCACGACAGTGGTCCCATCAACACCGTGCAAGGCCCGGTCGATGGCCGCGATGCCGTAACGGCGGGCTTCCTCGGCATTCGCCTGCATATAGGGCTCATCGATCTGAATGATATCGGCCCCGGCCGCTTTCAACCCATGTACCTCTTCATTCAGGGCATCGGCATAGGCCATGATCAGGGCTTCCATATCGCCGTAATACTCGTCCAGGGCCAGTTTGGCCATGGTGAAGGCGCCCGGGATGGTGATCTTGATGGGCCGCGTGGTATGCGCGCGCAGGAATTCCACATCGCGGACCTGCACGGCCCGGGCCCGCCGGATCGGCCCAACCACCCTGGGTACCTGTGTCGGCTTGCCGGTACGGTTCGGCACCGTGGCGGGGTTATCAAGATCGATCCCTTCGAGGGCGTTGGCGAAGCGGTTAAAATAACTCTCCCGCCGGATTTCCCCGTCGCCGACAATATCGATGCCGGCCCGTTCCTGGTCGTGCAACGCCACCAGCGTGGCATCGTCCTGGGCTTCTTCCAAACGCTCTTCCGGTATGCGCCAGACCTGGGACATCCGCACCCGCGGCGGTCCCTTGGATAACAGCATCTCCTTGTCCACCAGCCAGTCAGGCTGTGGGTAGCTGCCGACGAAGGTCGTGGGCAGTAGTTTTTCCTGCGCCATGGTCTCTCCTGAGCCTATTCCGCCGCGGTGGCCGTTTTCCGGTCCTGCCAGGTATCCAGCTTGGCGCGGGCGCCGTTGGTCGCTGGATCCATGGCGTCATCGTGGCCGGGACGTTTGGCGGTCAGTTCTATCACGTAGCCGTTGGGATCGCGAAAGTAGATGGAATCTATGAACTGGTGGTCCGAGATGCCTCTGACGTCCATGCCGGCCTGCTTGCCTTTGTCGAGCATCGACAGCAGCTCGTCCGGCGCGACCTCCAAGGCAATATGCAAATCAAAATCATGCTGATCCTTGAAGTCAAAGGGCATGTCCGGGGCTTCGAAAAAAGCCAGGAACGAGCCGTCGTCAAGGCGATAGAAAGTATGCAGTACTTCGGTTGTCCGTCCGGTCTGGGTTTGGCCGATTTCCAAAGTACCGGCCAGCGGCATGCCGAGGAAGTCTTCATAGAAACGCCTGGTTTCTTCAGAATCCCGGCAGCGATAAGCGTCGTGGTGCAGTCCCTTGATCATGCTGTAACCTCCCCTTGGTCTTGAATATTTCAGGTACGCATTACCGTTTACCCTCGATCTCGACGGCGATCAGGCTGGGGCCGGCGGCGGCGAAGGCCGAAGCGATAGCGCCCGCCAGTTCGTCCGGTTGGCTGATCGTGCAGCCCGGAACACCCATGCCCCTGGCGATCGTGACAAAATCCAGAGCCGGCGCACCCAGATCCATTTGCGGGTAGTCCTGGTTCGAATTGGCGTCAAAGCGCTGCCGGTAGGTATCCAGGTTATGTTTCAGGATACGGTACTCCCGGTTGACCAGAATGACAAAGACGATGTCCAGTTTGTGATGCGCCGCCGACCACAAGGCCTGGATCGAGTACATGGCGGAGCCATCGCCCGAGATGGCCAGCAGCGGCCGGTCCGGATGGGCCACCTTGGCCCCGATGGCGCCGGCCAGACCCTGGCCGATGCCCCCGCCCCGGCCTGAATAATAATCCCCCGGTGCGGCGAAATTGAAGGCGCGGGCCAAGTCCAGGCCGGCGGTGATGGCTTCCTCGACGACGACCGCATTGTCCGGCGTGCCGGCGCTGATTTCGGCCATGGCCCGGGGCACGGACATGGGCGCGCGGTCCCAGGCGCGTTGGCTGCGCGCCTGATAGGCGGCCGCCGCCTCGGCACTAAGGTTGGCCAAGGCGCCATTGCGGGCCTTGGCGGCTGACTGATAGACGGCCGGGCCTGCGGTCACGCCGTCGCGCAATGCGCCCAGGGTGCTGGGCAAATGCCCCACAAGTCCGGCGCTCAGCGGATAGTTGTAGGCCAGGCGGGCCGGGGAGCCCTCAATCTGGACCACCGCCGCGCCATTTGGGAAGGGGGCGCCGGGAGAAAACCAGACCTCTTCGAAAAACGGCCCGCCGATCAGCATGACCAGATCGGCGCCGTCCAAGGATCTGGCGGTTGCGGCGGCGTCCACGGGCAGGATGGCGCGGGCGTTGGGATGGCGGTTGGGAAAGGCGGCGTGATGGCGCAGGGCTTCGAACCAGACGCCCGCGCCCATCGCCTCGGCCAGGGCGATCAGTTCGCCATGGGCGCCGCTCCGGGCCACATCGTCACTGACGACGATGGCGGGATTTTGCGCGGCCAGCAACAGTTCCACCACCGTGTCCACGCCCGCCGGGTCGGGCCGGGAACTGGTAAATATTCGGGTCGAAGCCGCGGCGGGCAAATCGGTTTCCTGTTCCATCACGTTGATGGGCAAGGCTACGAAGACCGGCCCGGCGGGGGCTTCATTGGCGATCTTGAAGGCCCGCTGCATGATCGCCGCCATCTCGTCGGCGCGCTCGACCTGCACACTCCATTTTGTCACCGGCGCCGCCATGGCGACGAGATCGTGACCCAGTACCGGTTCGCGCAGGCGCAGCCGGGTATCCTGCTGCCCGGCGGTGATCACCAGCGGTGAATTGGCCTTCAAGGCGCCATAAATCATGCCGATACCGTTGCCCAGACCCGGCGCCACGTGCAGATTGACCACCGCCGTCTTGCCGCTGGCCTGGGCATAGAAGCTGGCTGCGCCCACCGCGATGCCTTCGTGCAAGGCGACCACATACTCGATCGCCGGATAGCTTTGCAGGCTGTCCAGCAACGGGCTTTCCGTGGTGCCGGGATTACCAAAAATCCGGTCGACCCCGTGGGCGACGAGACTGTCCATGAAAACCTGACGTCCGCGCATGTCTTCCTCCAGTTAAATGTTGTCCTGACGCAATTTTCCGCCGGCTACGCTATACGATGCGGGTGTCGTGGCGGCCCCAATAGCGGTCCTTGATCAGTCGCTTGTATAGCTTGCCGTTTTCGTGGCGGGGCAATTGCGCCTCGAAATCCACGCTGCGGGGGCATTTGATGGCCGACAGATGTTCGCGGCAATAGGCAATAATTTCAGCTTCCAGATCCGGCCCGGCCTGGCCCTGATGCATGGGTTGCACAACCGCCTTTACCGCTTCGCCGAATTCGGGATCCGGCACGCCGATTACGGCAACGTCCACTATCTTGGGATGGCCGACCAGCAGGTTTTCAATTTCCTGGGGGTAGATGTTGACGCCACCCGAAATGATCATGAAGGACTTGCGGTCGGTCAGATAAAGAAAGCCCTCCCCGTCCAGATAGCCCACGTCGCCCAGGGTGGACCAGCCATGCTCATTACGGGCCGCCGCCGTGCGCTCCGGGTCGTTGTGATAGGTGAACTGGGGTCCATCGGCGAAATAGATGGTGCCGGGCGTGCCAACTGCTTGCTCAACCCCGTCGTCGTCAACAATATGCAACGTCCCGATCAGCGCCCGGCCGACAGAGCCGCGGTGGCGCAGCCATTCCTCGGAATTGATGGCGCAGAAGCCGTTGCCTTCGGTGCCGGCGTAATATTCGTACAGGACGGGGCCCCACCAATCGATCATCTGTTGTTTGACCTCCATGGGACAGGGCGCGGCGGCGTGGATGGCCACGCGCAGGCTGGACAGATCGTATTTCGCGCGCACTTGCGGCGGTTGCTTCAGCATCCGCACGAACATGGTCGGCACCCACTGGCTGTGGCTGACCTTGTAACGTTCGATCATGGCCAGGGCGGCTTCAGGATCAAAACGTTCCATTACGATGGAGGTCGCGCCCTTCTTCAATATTCCCATGTTGAAGCGCAGCGGCGCCGAATGATAAAGCGGCGCCGGGGACAGATAGATCGCGGCCTCCGTGACCCCATAGAGGCGACCCAGCAGATCCACCGGGCTTCTGGGCGTGCCCAGAGGCTCGCCGGTAATAGGTATCTGGATGCCTTTCGGCCGGCCCGTGGTGCCCGACGAATACAACATATCCGCGCCTTCATACTCGTCGGCAATGGGACCGTCCGGCTGGCTCGCGATAGCCTCCTCATAGGACCGATAGCCCGCAGTCGCCCCGCCCACCATCAGGCGGGCCTCGACACCCGGCATCAGACCCTCCAGTTCCGCCGCCACGTCGGCCTTGGCCGCCGAGGTGATGAACACCCTGGCGCCGCAATCAGCCACGATATAGGCCACTTCCTCAGCCGTCAGATAGGACGAGATGCAGGTATAATACAGCCCGGCCCGGTGCGCGGCCCAGCAGATCTGCAGATAAGCAGCGTTGTTTTCCATATAGATGGCGATGTTGCCGCCCAGACCCAGAGCCAAACTTCGAAACAGTTGCGCGCCGCGATTGGAGCCTTCGTTCAACGCACGATAGCTGATCACCTGGCCGCTGTTGGCCATGATATAGGCCGGTTTGTCCGGTGTCGCGGCGGCGTGAATTCCTGGATGCATGCATTAATCCTCGGCCTAGGCTGGCGTTGTCGCCGGTCAATTTAACACACCGATGTCAATTTGCAGACCAGGATCGGATAGCGGCAGCGGCGATATTCGGCTATTGCAGGGCAGCTTCGTTCGCAATGGGGAGACCGCTAATGGATGGTCGTTGGTTTGAGGACTTCAAGGTTGGTGATCGGATTGTCTCGCCTGGCAAAACCTTGACCGAGGCGGAGATGATCGACTGGGCCTTTCACTTTGACCCGCAGCCCTTTCATATGGATAAGGTCGCGGCGAAAGCCCACATGTATGGCGGCCTGATCGCCTCGGGCTGGATGTTGGGAACCTATACTTTTCGACTGTTCATGATGACCAACCCGTGGGCGGCGGACGCCTCTCTGGGATCGCCTGGGCTGGAGGAACTACGTTGGGTTCAACCCGTTCGCCCTGGCGATACCGTTCACGTGGTCGTCACCATCGCCGATGCCCGACCCTCGCGTAGCAAGCCCGACCGCGGCGTGGTCGGTCTTGACTGGCAGGTGCGCGATCAGAATGACGAAACGGTAATGACCATGCGGTCAATTCAGCTGCTCAGGCGCCGCGCCAGGCTCGATTAAGGCGCGGCTCATCTGGTCTTCATCGCCGGCAAAATCTTGTTCACCCGTAAATCCTGCATGACGGCGGCCCAGGCGCGGGCGACGCCGAGGAAACTGCCGACGACGCGGTCGGCGGACGTGGGTTCGGAAGCGGTGACAAGGATGGACATGGCGGTATAGACCCTGTTGTCGGCGATGAAGATGCGGATGGGGATCATGCGGGCGTTCCAGACATTGGCCCATTGCAGCAGTTTTGGCATCTGTTCCTGGGTGAAATCGTGGTCCGCCGTGGCGGCGATGGTGATGGTTTGGGAAATGGCGTTGCCATCCTTGTTCCGGGCCACCACCGCCGTGTCGATCACGCAGAGCACACGCGGGATACCCTGTTTTTCATCCGCGCCGATGGGGATGTGCAGGCGCAGATTATCAGGATCGTCGTTGACCGGTATCAGGGAGGATTCGAGTCTGAATTTCTGCTGCAGCAATCCGGCTAACATGATTTCAATGTCTTTGGCCGAATTGGTGACGGGGATCAGCACGGGTGCCTGGGCCATCGCGCCCTCTGCTTTCGAATTTTGCGCCGTCGCGGATGCCGTCCAAAGGCTTACCAGCAACATTGCAACCCAGCCGACGAAACCACGCACTATAATCGATCCCAAAAAATACTTGCCGTTTCACGCGTGCTGTAGAGGAAGCGCACTATTGCACCCCATAGGCAAGCATGGCATCTGCAATCTTGACGAAACCGCCGATGTTGGCGCCCAGCAGATAATCGCAACGGCCATCCTTACCTTTACCTTCGCCATAACGGAAGCAACGGTCGTGGATGCGTTGCATGGTCTCCAGCAACAGCTTCTGCAATTCTTCCTCGCTCCATGAGACGCGGACGGAATTCTGGCTCATTTCCATGCCCGAGACGGCAACACCACCGGCATTCGCGGCCTTGGACGGTCCGTAAAGGATGCCGGCGTCTTGAAAGACGTTGATGCCGGCCACCTCCGTTGGCATGTTGGCGCCCTCGGAGATGCCTTTGCAGCCATTCCTGACCAACAGTTTGGCCTCGCCCTCGTCGATCTCGTTTTGCGTGGCGCAGGGGATAGCATAGTCACATGCCACGGCCCAGGGCCGTCCCGCATGAAAGGTGGCGCCGGGGAATTGTTCCGCATACTCGGAAATTCGTCCCCGGCGCACGTTCTTCAGCTCTTTGATCCATTCCAGCTTCCCGGCGTCGATGCCGGCCGGATCATGAATATAGCCCGAGGAATCCGACATGGTGAGCACTTTTGCGCCCAATTGGGCGCACTTTTCCACCGCAAAAGTGGCGACATTGCCGGAACCGGAAATGGCTACCGTGGCGCCATCGAGAGAGCCGTTGATCCGGTCCAGCATGCATTGCAGAAAATAGACCGCGCCATAGCCGGTGGCTTCGGCGCGGATCAACGAACCGCCGAACTCCAACCCCTTGCCGGTCAAAACGCCTTCGAATTTATTGGTCAGGCGTTTGTATTGCCCGAACATATAGCCGATCTCGCGGGCGCCGACACCGATATCGCCTGCCGGAACGTCAATATTGGGGCCGATGTGGCGGCAGAGTTCGGTCATGAAGGATTGGCAAAAGCGCATCACTTCGTTGTTGCTTTTGCCCTTGGGATTGAAATTCGCCCCGCCCTTGCCCCCGCCCATGGGCAGACCGGTAAGGGAATTTTTGAACTGTTGCTCAAAGCCCAGGAATTTCAGGACGCTTTGATTGACCGAGGGGTGAAAGCGGCAGCCGCCCTTGTACGGTCCGATGGAATTGTTGAATTGCACCCGCCAGCCTCGATTGACCCGAACGTTGCCGTCGTCATCCTCCCAACAGACGCGGAAGCTGACAATCCGGTCCGGTTCCGTCATGCGTTCCAGTATCTGCATATCGTGATAGATCGGTTTGTCCGCGATATACGGCAATATTGTGGCGGCGACCTCATGAACCGCCTGATGGAATTCAGGCTCTCCTGGATTGCGCTTTTCTATGCCCGCCATGAATTGCTCCAGGCTAACAACTTCCATCATCTGATACCTCCCCCCAAAAACAAATGTTATCGATCGCGCGACGAATCGTTGCTCGAACCGGCATGCGCCCCCACTTTCAATTGTTCAGTGTGGCACAAAACCGTCGAAGCCAGTAAGCCGTTCTCTCGAATGTCACCGCCTGTCGCGGCGCTGTAGCACAAACGATTTGAACCGCGGCGTCCGGCGTCGCCTTGAACCAACTGGATATGCCCTGTGGCCCGGATGGGTATAATGTTATGTGGGGCCGCTTTGGCCGCATTATAACGTGGGTATTGGGGCTGTTCCATCATGACAATGGCTGGCGGTCCCCGTGCGCCAGGCCGAAGCCGCTAGCCGGTTTTTTGGGGATTTTCCGATAGATGCCGATGCGGCGATTGATCATCCTGATGTGTACTTTCCTGGGCCTGACGCTGTTGGGCATGCACGCGGTGCCCGCCCTCTTGCCGTTGTTTGTCGAGATGTGGTCGCTCAGCAATACCGAAGCCGGATGGATCGCGGGTATTCCGTATCTGACCTATTTGCTGGGCGTTTCATTTATTGGCATCACCGACCGCATCGACGCCCGCCGCATGCTGATCCTGGGCGCCATCATCAACGTTGCCGGGTATGGCGGCATGGGATTTGCCGACGGGTTCTGGAGTGCGCTGTTCTTCCGCACCCTACAAGGTCTGGGCTTTGCCTGGACCCACTTGCCGGGGGTCAAGGCGATCTCGGACCGGGTGCCGGGCGAAAATAAGGGCCGCGCGACGTCGATCTATATCTCGTCGTTTGCCGTCTGTTCGTCGTTTTCCCTGCTGCTGGCAGCGGAAACCAAGGACGCCTTTGGCTGGGAGTGGGCCTTTGTCCTGCCGGCGTGCACGAACCTGATCGCCGCCGGCCTGATATTGTTTCTGCTGCCGCCGGCGGTGCCCGAGGGAAAGGCCGGCGGACATGGTGCCCCGACGGCGCAATGGCGGATTATACCAAAATTTAGCCCCGTGCTACGCAACAAACCGGCCCTTGGCTATATTTTGGGCGCGTTCGCGCATCATTTCGAACTGCTGGGTGTACGGGCCTGGACCGTGGCTTTCCTGACCTGGGTCGCCGCGGCGCGGCCGGATGTGCCTGATGCTTTCAATGTGCCGCTGGTCGCCACCTTGCTGATCCTGATCGGCGTGCCGACCAGCATGGCGGGGGGCGAATTCGGCCATCGCGCCGGCTATGCCCGGGCCGCCTTCTTGATCATGGCCCTCTCGGCGCTGGCGGCGGTCTTCGTCGGGTTTTCGGCAACCTGGTCCCTTTGGGCACTGATTGGCCTGGTGCTCATGCATAACTGCTTCGTGCTGGCGGATTCAGGCGTGCTGAACGGTGGCGCGGTCAATGCCTCGGACCCCGCGCAGCGGGGCAACACGGTCGCTGTCTATGGCATCGCCGCCGCCGCCGGCGGCCTGATCGGGCCGGTGCTGTTCGGCGTCATTCTGGATCAAACGGGCGGCGGCCATAGCGCCGGCAGCTGGGGCTGGGCCTTCGCCGCCCTGGGCATCGTCGTCCTGGCCGGCGCCGTCATGGTTGGCCTGCTGTCGCGGCGCCCGGCGGATCTCGGCGGCCAATAGCAAGCGGGGCAGGCTCGTCTCGCCGCGTGGCGGGTGCTATGCTGGCGCTATTCGGTTCGATAACGGCAAGCGGTAGGAGTTGCCCAATGACAACCTTCGGCATTCTGTTTTTTGACGGCACCGAGGAGCTCGACGCGGTCGGTCCGTGGGAAGTCTTTACCATGGCTTCAAAACAGCGCGATGACATTGCCGTGATGGCGATTTCCGAGCATGGCGGCATGGTTACCTGCAACAAGGGCCTGCGCATTCTGATGGATCATAGTTTTGCCGATGCGCCCAAACTGGATGTGCTGCTGGTTCCAGGCGGCCAGGGCACCCGCACAGAGGTCGATAATCCAGCCCTGCTGCAGTGGATCGCGAGCGTGGCGAAGGATTGCCGGTGGGTCACTTCGGTCTGTACCGGCTCGTTGCTGTTGGCCGAGGCTGGGCCGGCGGCGGGCAAACGGATCACGACGCACTGGGGCGCCATGGATCTGGTGCGCAAACGGGGCAAGGCCGGCGAGGTTCTGGAAGGGGTCCGCTACGTGCGCGATGGCAATGTGGTGACATCCGCCGGTGTCTCCGCGGGTATTGATATGGCCTTGTGGCTGATCGGTGAAATGTATACGCCCGGCTTTGCTCGTGGCGTCCAACGCAACATGGAGTACGATCCGGCACCCCCCTATGCGGCGGAAGTTTAACCGGCCGGATCATCAAGTGTCGGCGTCGTCAGTTTCAGAAACGGCTTAGGATACATTCAGCTGACCGTCCGTTGCGGTCTCCACCCGCTCGGGCGGGAAACGGCAGGTTACTGTCGTGCCTTCGCCTTCAACACTCTCGATAATCAGTTCGCCATCGTGCAATTCCATCAACGAATTCGACAAGGCGAGACCAAGCCCGGTGCCTTCGAATTTTCGGGCCAGAGAGCTGTCGACCTGGTAAAACGGTTGCGTCAGTTTTTCGATTTCGTCTTGCGCGATGCCCATGCCGGTATCCGACACCGCGAATTGCAACGAACCGTCCGCGATTGTGGCAATCGTTACCGTTATCGTGCCCTCGTCGGTGAATTTCACGGCGTTGGACAACAGGTTGAGCAGCACCTGTTTTACCGCCCTGGCGTCTGCCTTAAGGCCCGGTAGGTTGGCCTCGCTCTCGATGGTGATCGTCAGGCCTTCGGCCTCGGGGCGGGCCGATACCAAACGGATTGTTGAGGCAACCAGGTATTCGGTATCGATCATATCCTCGTGCAATATGGTGTTGCCGGCCTCGATCTTCGCAATATCCAGAATATCGTTGATGATGCCGAGAAGTTGGTTGCCGCTGGAATTGATATCCTCTGAATAGGCTTTGTATTTCTCGTTCTCGATGGGGCCAAGCAATTCATCCTTGATCATTTCGGAAAAGCCGATAATGGCGTTCAGGGGCGTGCGCAACTCGTGGCTCACAGCCGCCATGAATTCCGACTTGGCGCGGCTTGCGGCGATTGCCTCTTCCGTTGCTTGCCGTTGGGTGTTTTCCAGCAGGCGGCGTTGGGTCACATCGCGGATCGTAAGAAAATGATGGGTCCGGGGCACCACGCGCCGTTCCAGGGGATTTCGGCTGATCTGCAGAACAGCCCGTTGAATGGTGATTTCCATTACGAACGTCGTACCGTCCTTGCGCAGGCCCAGGCCTTCGCGAACTGGCGGTACGGGCGTGTCCAGGTTCTGCAGATCGCTAATCCTGAATGGTTCGTTGCCGTTGCCGCTGAAATCGAACAGCGGATCGGGCGGCTTGTCGATCAGTTCATCGCCCCGATAACCCAGCATGGTCTCGGCCGCGTGATTGAACAGCGAGATCTGACCCATGGGATTAATTACGATGATGCCGTCAAAACTGCTTTCGACAAAGCGGCGCATCATGGCGCCACGATGCAGCACGGCCATGCGTTGGTGGAATAGGCGCAACGTCTGGCGGTCAATCAAGGCGATCATACTCTGTCCGTAACATAGCCATGGGGCCAACAACCATGGCGCAATATCCAGGCTGATTGGGGTTGCCTTCTGCAGTCCCACGGTGGCTGCGACAAGGCCCAGCGAGCCGCCGCCGAGCATCAACAGGCCCCGATGCCAGGACCATTGCGCCAAATGGGGCGCCAATAAAAGAGTCAACAAGGCCATGACGGCCAGGGTCGGCAAGGCACCCGTGCGCCGCAAGGCCCGGCCCTGGCGAAGGGTCTCCGCCGACAGCGCGATCAGGGCCGAACCAGGGATCGTCAGATGCAACGGCACCGACAAATAGTCACCCAGTTCGATGGCGGATGCGCCGACGATAACGTCGCGGCCTTGGAATAGCCGTGGCGGAAATTCGCCGCGCAGTACATCGACATAAGAAATGCGCGGTATGGTGCCTGGGCGAATGCCGTAGTCGATATAGAGTTCAGCAGATGTCGGACCCATGGTATCGGCCAGCAGAAAGGGAAAACCGGGGAGATCCGTTCCACCCCAGGATAGCGATAGCATGATGCGGCGGATCAGGCTGTCGGTTTCGGGCCGCATCACCACGGATCCCAGGCGCGACTTCGTGGCGAAGCGTGGCAAGGGTCCGGTTTCCGCCATGGCCGAAAGGTCGCGCTCCCACCCTACATATTGTTTGAAGGCCGGTAAAATGACCCGCCTCTCCGCCTGTTCCAGTGCCTGTTCCAGCAAGGCATCGTGGGCCGGCGTCGAACGGGAACTGAAATCGATATCAACGGCGATATTCCGTGCGCCGGCACTGTTCAGCCGTTCGATCAGTTCCGCGTGATGGGACCGGGGCCAAGGCCAGACTTCAAGGAGGCGCAGGCTGCGCTCATCAATCTCCACGAAAATTAGCTGTTTGCTGGCATCGCGTTGCACCAAGGAAAAGCGCAGGTCCATCAACCAATGTTCGGCGCTCTCCAGACCGCCCATAAAATAGATCATGGAAACCAGACCCATGACGAGCAAGCGTGGAACAAACCGCCTCATTCTGATCACGCCTCCTGGGTACCATGCGCTAAAGGCCCGGCCGCCGCGGCCGGGCCTTTATCACGACTCCATATCCTGTATCACGTAACAGTATCCGCCCGTTCGGGTTCACCGATTACTACTTTTTACCTTTGCCACCGGCATTGCCGTTACCACCGGCATTGCTGTTGCCACCGGCATTGCTGTTGCCGCCGGCATTGCTGTTGCCACCGGCATTGCTGTTGCCGCCGGCATTGCTGTTGCCGCCGGCATTGCTGTTGCCGCCGGCATTGCTGTTGCCGCCGGCATTGCTGTTGCCGCCGGCATTGCTGTTGCCGCCGGCATTGCTGTTGCCACCGGCATTGCTGTTGCCGCCGGCATTGCTGTTGCGGCCGGCATTGCTGGCCTGGCTTGAGTTGCGGCGGTTGTTAATGGTTGTCACCGCGGCAGTTCCGTGTCGCGCGGATGCGACGTGGCTGACGGCCGAACCCGAGGCTTTTTCACGGCCACCGCCACCGCCGTTGTTGCCACCGGCGTTTGAATTTCCGTTGCCACTGTTACCGCCGGCATTTGAATTCCCTTTACCACTGGCGTTGCTGTTGGCGTTGCCGTTCGCATTGGCATTGCTGGCGAAACCCTTTGTCAACTCGGCGAAGTTGGATGGTCCGGTGCCCAGTGCGCTGGCCAATCCCTTGGCTGACCCATTGTTGCCTTCGCCGCCACCGGTGCCAGACTGATTCTCGGCCTGCGCGCTGATATCAGACTCGATGCCATCACCCGTAGTTGGGGTGCTGCCGCCTTCGCGCTTGCGAATCTCGACTTCGGCGCCCGGCGTGGAGGAGACTGACCCGGTCTGACCGGGACGCACGATAACTGACTTCTGGCTACCCAGGGCCGCCACCTGGACGGCGCCGTCCGTCACATGAACGGCCGCACCCTCCGGACGCACACTAACGGTGAAGGTCGTGCCTTTTACGGTGGCGGCCAGGAAAGGGGTTCCAACCCGAAAACGTTGCCGTGGATTCTTCTCCACCTTGAACAACAGGGTGCCGAGGGTTTGAACGATGTTGGTGAACAGGCTATCGCCTTTGCTGTCGCCGATTTTCAGATCGCTGTTAGGCGACATCGAAATGTTGTCCTTGCGCCGGGTCAGCACGGCCTTGCCACCAGGCCCGGTGATCAGCCGATCATTTGTCGTAAGGCGGTCGCCAACCAGCACCGCCCGCTCGGTACCTTCCCGACGCACGGGCGCTGTTACTTGACGAACGACCCATGAATCCCCCGCCGATTGCGCGACACGCAGAACCTTGCCGGATGGAGACTGTTGCTGATCGACCGGTTTGCCGTCCTGGGACAGCAATCTTGATGCGGCAAAATTAGCGCCTTCATCAGCTAAAACCGGGTATGAAATTGAGAAAACGGAACAAAGTACTGCCATCGCAACGCCGATGACGCTTGTACGCTTTAGAGATAACAACACAGTGCGGCTCCCGACATTTCTTGTCATTTGCTCGATACCGCCCTCGTCCCAATTCTGCTCTTCGGATTTTTATGGAGCCCGGAACTTATCTGTATATACTGATTCTGAAAAGTTAACATTTAGTTAACACACTATACTCATTGTATTGTACGCATTTCCTGTTACCCCTTATGTTATATTGCTTGCCTATCCGGTTGACTCCCATGCCCACTAGATCTAGCGTTGGGCATGGATGTCCTTGCCCGTG
>JAQBYC010000011.1 GCA_027623205.1 Pseudomonadota bacterium
ACGTATCAGATAATTTCCGCATCATATCACCCAAGGATTTTCGGGTTCTTAGGTGAGCGGGGTATAATATGAAAGCCATGACAAAGAATTGTAACGGGTCGAGTGATACTCCCGGCGAACTACCCATCGAGGCATTGACCGGCAGCGTCAGGGATTTCCAGGAGTTGCGCGGCAGCGACCTGATTGGGCGGGTTCAGCCGTTTTTTGACTGGCAGGATCTACGCCGGCAGCACGATCTCTGGTCCTATTCGAAGGCCACGAATACGGCGCCTACGTCCCATAGCGCGGCCACCAGTGACAGCGGGGTCCGTACTGCTGGCGTCAACTTCGCGTCGCAAGACTATTTAAGCTTGTCGTCCCATGAGGCCGTCAAAGCAGCCGCCAAGGCGGCTATCGATGAATATGGCGTACATAGCGCCGGCTCCAGCGCATTGCTGGGTAACACCCGGTTTTCCCTCCAGTTGGAGCAAGTTGTTTCAGAATTCCTGGGCTTTGAACATACGGTACTGTATCCCACCGGCTGGTCCGCCGGTTTTGGCGTCGTGCAGGGGTTGGTGCGGCCGGACGATCACGTGCTGATGGATATTCTCACGCACTCCTGTCTGCAGGAAGGCGCAAAGGCGGCTACCCGGAACATCCATTTCCATGGTCATCTCAATGTTGACCGCGCCCGGCAAAGGCTTGCGAGGATCCGCGCCAACGATCCAAACAACGCCATCATGGTGATTACTGAAAGCCAGTTTTCGATGCATGCCGATACACCGGACCTGCGTGGGTTGCATGACGTTTGCCGCGAGTACAATGCGCTGCTGGTCATCGACGTGGCGCACGATCTTGGATGTGTCGGCGAAACCGGCCATGGGCAACTCGGCCTGCAAAATATGCTTGGCGATGCGGATCTGATTATCGGCAGTTTTTCCAAGACCTTCGCCTCGAATGGCGGTTTCGTCGCCACCCGGTCACGAGCGGTTAAGGAATATCTGAAGTATTATAGCGCCACGCAGACCTTCTCCAATGCTATGTCCCCGGCACAGGCGGCGAGCGTCCTGCAAGCTTTCGAGATCGTTCGCTCGGACGAGGGCGCAGCGTTGCGGCGCAAACTAATGGACAATGTCCTGTACCTGCGGGCCGAACTGGGAAAGGCCCGGCTGGAAGTTACAGGCGTTCCGGGCGCCGTTGTCCCTGTAAATATCGGGACTGAAGGCTCGGCCCGTATCGCCGCGCGTCGACTGGCTGAACTCGCCGCGATCGTCAATCTCGTCGAATATCCCGCGGTGCCCAAGGGCAATGCCCGCTTTCGACTTCAGGTAATGGCCAACCACAATAAGAAGGACATCGATACGCTGGTTAGGCTGATGGCCACCGCGGTGAAAGAGGCCGAGGTTCTCTTTCGCCCCTACGGACAGGAATTGGCGGCAACCGCCATTCCAACCCCAATTCGACAAAGTGCTGCTCGACAAAGTGCTGCGACTTGAATGTGGCTTCAGAAATGCGACGTCGTCTGAAGATTAGCCGCGACAGCTCCTGGGCCGCTAAGGCGGACCGGCGTTGGCGCGACCCCCAAAATCAACTGGCCAGCGGCGCGCCTCCGAGTGCTGGCCCGCCCGAGTAATGCCCGTCCTGAATTGATGAACATCGAAAAAGGACGCGGCTGATCGGATTCACCGCGGCGGCTACGGACCCATGCGGCCGCTAACAATTCGCCGATAGCGAGGGATCCAAACAGGCTTTAATTTTTTCGAGCAGGCGTGGCAAATTTATAGGCTTGGTGTCGAAGTCAGCACAGCCGGCCTCGATGCTCTTCGCCAGATCTGTGGCGAGGGCATGGGCGGTCAAGGCAATGATCGGAATGCCGGCTATTTCAGGATTGGCCTTGATCCGCCGGGTTGCTTCCCAGCCGTCCATCTCACCCAGCGCGATGTCCATCAGAATTAAATCTGGTTTTTCGCTTGCCGCCATGGCGACTCCGACAGGCCCATCGACCGCGAAGCACATGCTGTAACCACGCCGCAGCAGTCGGCGCCCAAGCATATCCCTGTTCATTTCGTTGTCTTCGACCAATAGAATTTTTGGCATTTTCCGTTTCCCGACTCGCCGAGCGTCAACCATTCCCCGAGATTATCGCCAGCAGGTCATGGGCGATTTGTTGGGGGTCGTTGCCAGAAGCGTCAAGTGTCTTGTCGACCCCGCCTATCCATGCGTCGGATTTATTGGTGCGGATCGAGACCAATCTAGGCATTGGCTTGGGATCAACGGCATTGGCAAACGCCTTCAGGAAGTCAAAATTATTGTTTGGCGTGTCGATCTTTCCCAATAGTACGGCATGCGGCCGCGCGATGCGGGCTTGCGCCAATGCGTCATCGACGGAGGCCACTGCGATCACCGCGAGGTTCTCCCGGCGCAACAGTTCCACTACCTCCACGCTCAATGCACCATTCGCGCCGACGACCAATACCGAGCCCGGCTGATCATCGGAACACGGTGCCGCCAGTTCGTTGTCGATCACTGGAACGGCTGGACGGTTGCCCGTCATCGATGCCGCCTCGGTTTCGCCTGGCTCCGTGGCTGCTGTTGCGACCGTCGGCGGTCTCGTCGGCAGGCGAATCGTAAAACATGCACCGTTGCCAAATTCGCTCTCGACCGTGATATCGCCACCCATCAATCGGCACAACTTGCGGCTCACCGCCAAGCCAAGGCCGGTTCCGCCAAACTCCTGGGCGATGCCCGAATTAACCTGGCTGAAATTCTGAAACAATTGCGGCAGATCGGCTTCACGGATGCCGATGCCTGTATCAGCAACGCTGATGGTAAACCATCGGCCCGTCGCGCCGTCCTCCAGCTTGCTTTCGAGCGTGATCCGCCCGTTGGAGGTGAACTTGCCCGCATTGCTCAACAGATTGATCACCGCCTGGCGCAGTTTCGTCATGTCGCAGGTAACGGTGCCCAGTCCAGGCCCTTGGTGGATAATGAGTTGGTTGGCATTTTTTGCCAAGACCGGCCGGCAGGTATATGCCACATCGTCGATGAAGGCGGGCAGTTCGAACGGCTCGGAATAAAGCTCCGTCTTGCCTGCTTCGATCTTCGAAAGATCCAGAACATCGGTGAGCAATGACAATAGGTGCATGCCTGCCCGGTTGATCTTTTCCAGATCGGCGATCTCCTCGCCGCGGCCACTGAGCTCGGCATCCTCGAGCAGCAATTCACTATAGCCGATCACCGCGTTCAGTGGCGTCCTCAACTCATGACTCATCTTGGCCAGGAATTCTGATTTTGCGGTATTCGCCTGCTCCGCCGCATCCTTGGCTTCGCGCAATTCGGCCAAAGTGATGCGATGGCGGTGGACTTCGCGCTGCATATCAGACTCCGACGCGACGATGTTGGCGTAATAGACTGCCATCAGTGAAACGTATATCGACGCGCAGAAAATTGAAATCATGCCGACGCCAACGATGTCCGACATCCGCACATGAAAGGGAAAGCCGCCGTTCAGCGCATAAGCTGCATAAAAGCCCAGCAAGTTGACGCAGAGGATGCCAATCACCGCGATACGAAATCGAAACGCCGCACCCAGATAGTAGAAGGCCAGTAGCGGCACCATCAGCAACCATGGCATGAATGGCGAACTGACGCCGCCATAAAAGAAGCAACCCCAAAGCGTCGCAAATGTCAGATTTTGCACCGATAATAACGCCAAGGCGTGGTAGTGGCCGGTCAGCCGGAGCGCCATTGGGAACAGCCAGAACGCCAGGATTGAAAAACCGAGAATAGGCACATGCGGAATCGGGTCGGGATCGATGACTAAGAGCGATATCGTGATCGGGTGTCCGAGAAACGGTCCGAATAAATGAGAGATAACGAACATCCGCGCCCGTGGCGCCAGATCGATGTCCTGTTTGATCCACGAAGGAATGAACCAGTCGACGACCAAATACACCAAACTTAGCGAATTTTTCAGATGCCATGCCATTCGCGCATTCTCCATCGCACAAGAAATATTCGCAATAGCTTATAGTAAGCGGAAACTGTCTGATGATTTCCCGACGATGGCCATAATTTGGTAAACAAAAGGTTAACTGCGAGCCGACGGATCTAGATCTAGGGGCGATCGAAATTGCCTTGCTTCAGCTGTGAAATCATCTGCCGAACGCGCTCGACCTTCCGCTACCAGGGAAGGCAGCGCAAAGGCGCTGCTTTGCGGATCCGCTCTCCCATATCGAAAATGCTCTATCGTCTGTCGCACAGGACAACCCGCTCGACGTTGGCGTCAACAATTGCGGCCGCGGTTGGCTGCCGGTTCAATCGTTTCCGGTCTGACCGGCGTCGGCCCGGGGAAGGCCGCGCGGGGCTCAGGCCGTCAATTCGGCGCCGGTCTACGTTCGGCCATCCAGGACCTCGCGCACCCGCTGGGCCAGAATAGCGGACTGATACGGTTTGTATATAAACGCCATATTCTCGTCGATCTGGCCTTGACGACCGAGGACATCCCGGGAGTAGCCCGATGAAAATAGCACGCCGGCCGCCGGATATCGTTCGCGGAAGGCGGCGGCGATTTCGCGCCCATTCATCCCACGGGGCAGGATCATATCAGTTAGCAGCAGGTCGATCTTGCTGGCAGCGGCCATCGCCTCCAGCGCCGCCGGGCCGTCCCCTGCCTCTAGGACGGTGTAGCCGAGGCGGCTGAGCGCCCGCACAAGGTAACTCCGCAGGTCCGCGTTGTCCTCGACCACAATGATCGTTTCGTCGCCCGTCGGCTTGCTCTTTTGGGGCACCCTAGGGGCGGGTTCGACGTTAACCGTCTGTTCGGCCCTGGGCAGATGGATCCTGACCGTCGTGCCGTGCCCAATTTCGCTATAAATCGCTACGTGGCCGCCCGATTGTTGGGCGAAGTCAAACACCTTGGTCAGGCCCAACCCAATGCCTTTACCGCCGTCCTTGGTGGTGAAAAAAGGCTCGAACGCCTGTGCTAAAACGTCCGCCGGCATCCCGATGCCGCTGTCACTAATAGCGATGGTCACATAGTCTCCAGGCGCCAGGTTCTCTGGTCTTGCAGTATCGTCTTCTTTCAGAATCTGGTTGGCCGTTTCGATCGTTAGCCGCCCGCCTTCGGGCATGGCATCGCGGGCGTTGACGGCGAGGTTCAAAAGCGCGGTTTTCAAGTGCCCGGCATCGACCATGATCGGCCAAGGATCCGCCGCCGGCTTAATCTCAATGGCGATGTCTGCCCCAATTTTGAGCGCGGCAAGTTGCTGGAACTGAGGCAGCACCTCGTTGATTCGGGTGAGCGCCACCTCGGTTTGCTGGCGCTCCGTCGCACGTTGCTCCAACTCGATAATGCATTGGCGGAGTGCCAGCACATCATCGACGAGTTCGTCTTTTTGTTTACAGGCCAGCTTCGATCGTCCGCTGCCGGACCCGAAAGTTGGCGTTTCCATGACCGCCCCCTAGATAGACCATGGCAAGACTCATGATCAGACTCAATACGGCACAAAAATTGTGCAATAACATTAACCAACGGTGAATCCGTCCTGAATAGGAATGCCAGGAAAATCACCGGATTTCCCGAAACATTTCTTCTTCGGGGCGATGCCTATTCATCGGGACGTATCCAGCACCTTGTCAATGCCCACAATTTTAGGTCTGCGGATATTGAAGCAATCTAGCACGGCGGTCAATTCGCCGAAACCCGCTATCAGAAAATGGAGGTATGAGTGGAATTACCTGTATCGCCGTTCCCGTCTCAGCGGACGATTTGGACCAACCTTGAAATGCCCTGGCGGCAGATCTGCGATTTTGACGCCCGTATTTCTGAACACAACCAAATGTTTGTCTCGGCCCAGCCGCGCCTACATCAGAACACCGCCATCGACGGTGTGCAGTTGTCCCGTGATAAAGGCGCTTTCATCGGAAGCCAGAAACAGCACCAGATTGGCTACTTCCTGGGCCGTGCCCAGGCGGCCCATGGGCTGACGGGCGATGAAGTCGCGGCGTTGCTGTTGGGGATCCTCTGCCGCATTGATACGATCCCCCAAGGAGGGCGTATCGATAGTGCCGGGCGCGATCGCGTTGCAACGTATCCCCTGTCCTACATAGTCGGCGGCGATGGATTTGGTCAGGCCGGTGACAGCCGCCTTCGAGGCGCTATAAATACATCGGCTGACGATGCCTTTGGCGGCCGAGGCGATAGAAGATGTGTTGATGATGCTACCGCCGCCGTTCTCCAGCATGGCCGGCAGAAAGGCCCGGCAGACCCGGTACATGGATTTCACGTTCAGATCGAACGCAAAGTCCCATTCCTCTTCGGTGGAGTCCAACAAGGTGCCATTGTGCACAAAGCCCGCGCAGTTGAAGAGAATATCCACCGCGCCATGGCGTTGCGCGGCCTGTCTGATGGCGTCGGGGTCGCGGGCATCGAGCGTCTCGACAATTACATCACCCTGACCGTTCAATTGGCTCAGGACATCCATATTGATATCCGTAGCGATAACCTGGGCCCCTTCGCGCAGGAAGGTTTCCGCGGTAGCCCGGCCAATACCCTGTGCGGCGGCCGTGACAAAGGCGCGTTTCCCGTCCAAACGTCCACTCATGGCAATCTTCCTTACTGTAGTTCATCTTCGATATAGGCGGATATTACATCCCCGATGTTGCTGTCGCTAGGGAAACCCAAGCTAGCGGCCTTGACCGACGACGTAGTCTTGGGCCAACCGTCGACAATGGCCTGAATTTGCGGATCCACCTGGAATGTAATCCGGCCCCGCGTGCGATTGGTTTCCACCGCCTGCACGGCTGCCGCCACATCACCCATGGAGACGGAGAAACCGGACAATAAAATCGCCCGGGACGCGCCCAATCGGGCGCTATCCAATTCATGCATATGCATGAAGCACTCCACCACCGTGCGCGGCGACATAATCGCCATGCGGGATTCCGGCGTCACCGGGCAAACCATGTCGACGCCGTTCAAGGGTTCGCGGATAATCCCCGAGGCGAAACCAGAGGCCGCCTTGTTTGGCTTGCCCGGCCGCACCACAATGGTTGGCAGGCGCATGGCCCGGCCATCGATATAGCGCTTGCGGCTGTAGTCCGTGATGAGGAACTCGCCGATTACCTTCTGGGCGCCATAGGAGGTTTCCGGTGTGATCGGAGTTTCATCCACCACAGTATCCGGTACCTCGCCGCCATAGACCGCCAGGGATGAGGCGAAGACCACGCGCGGCGTTCCGTCCGCGGCCCGGGCCGCTTCCAAGACGTTTTGGGTACCGGCCAAATTGACCTGATAGCCCAGATCGAATTCGGCCTCCGCGCCGGCGCTGACCACGGCGGCGAGGTGAAATACGCTGTTGGTATGGACATCGATGACCTCGGCCACGAGGCCGGCATCGGTGATGTCGCCGGTGATGGCCCGGACGCGCTCATCCGCCAATTCGCCATCGGATGGCGCTACGGCGTCGAACAAAACCAGATCCGTCACCGGCTCCGCATGTCCCGACGGTCCGATCAGATCACCCTGGGCCAATATGCGCTGGGCTAATTTACGGCCGATAAATCCAGCGCCACCCGTAATCACCACTTTCATCAAATATGCTCCTTGGCATTTGCCCTATGGATCAAAAAAATCATCGTCTGCTATCATCACGCCAGCAAGGGTTCCAGGCGGTCCATGGCATCGTCCAGACGGTCCAGGGTTTGGGCGAAACAGAGGCGGATAAAACCTTCGCCCTGTGGGCCGAACGCCGCGCCGGGCGCCAGGCCGACGCGGCTTCTTAGGAGGATCTCTCTGCATTTGGCCAGGGAATCGTCCATGCCGTCCACCGCAAAGAAGGCATAGAACGCCCCTTCTGGGCGATGCACCCGTACCTTTGGCATGCCTTGCAGCCGGTCGATGACCAGATCGCGGGCCAATTTGTACTGGGCGACGGTGTTGCGGACGAATGCCTCGCCTTTGCGCACGGCGGTGATGCCGGCTACTTGAGAGAAATGCGCCGGGCAGGAATAGTGGAATTCGATCATTTTTTCCAAGGTCGGCATCAGGGCTGCTGGCGCGGTCAACCAGCCCAGCCGCCAACCCGTCATGCACCATGATTTGGAGAAGCTGTTGACCACCACAAGGCGGTCGTCGGGTTCCGCGATTTCCAAAAACGACGGGGCGACGGGACGATCATAGACGACCCGGGCATAGACTTCGTCACTCAGCACCCAAATACCCCTGGCACGGCAAAAATCCAGCACCTCTTTCATTTCATGCCGGGTCATGACCCAGCCGGTGGGATTGGAGGGGGAATTGATCAGGATCGCTCGCGTGCGGCTATCGACCAGGTCAAACATCTGATCCAAGTCCAAGCTCCAGCCCTGGTTGCCGAACTGCAACCAGGCAAAGCGAGGCTCGCCGCCCATGACGCGGATGGTTTCGATCAGATTTGGCCATACCGGCGCCGTAACAACCACATTATCGCCTGGATCCGTCAAAACCTGCTGCATCAGGTTTGTCGCGCTCATGCCAGAGGCGGTAACGGCAACACGCGTGTAATCGACCGGGCGTTGATACAACTGACTCATATATTCGGCCAGGGCTACGCGTAGACCGGGGATGCCAAAATTTTCGGTATAAAAAGTATCACCCTGGGCCAGCGAGGCAGCGGCGGCCTGGCAAATAAATTCCGGCGTTGGCAGGTCTGGTTCGCCGTACCAAAGAGCGATAATGTCTTCCAAACCCATACCTGCGTTGGCCACGTCCCGGATCAGGGAGCCGCCCAACCGTTCCACCGTCGCCCGGGCGCCGGCGGGACCGCTGGACAACTTGTCCGCGTGGGTAATGTTTTGCATTTTGGTCATACCGCTCCCCAATGTCAGGCGCCTTGGTATAGCATGGCCGAATGGCAAGTGGTTCCTCGAAATTGGCGGTATATGCGGCGTTGGCGGGCAACCTGGCCATCGCCGTGATCAAGTTCGCGGCGGCTATGTTCACGGGCTCATCCGCCATGCTGTCCGAGGCTATTCACAGCCTGGTGGATACGGTCAATCAGACACTGTTGCTGTATGGCATGCATAGAGCCGCGTTGCCGGCCGATGCGCAGCACCCTTTTGGTTACGGCAAGGAGCTCTATTTTTGGAGCTTCGTGGTTGCCATTTTAATTTTCGGCCTGGGCGCAGGATTTTCGATTTATGAAGGGCTGCACGGTATTCTACGGCCCAGGCCGATCGAAAATGTTGGGATCAGTTACCTGGTTCTGTGCCTGGCCCTGCTGTTCGAAGGCGGCGCGGGATTCCTGGCCCTGCGCCAGTTCCTGGCGGAAAAGGGTGATCTGGGCTTTTTCGCCGCTGTGCGGCGGGGCAAGGATCCTGCCCTGTTCACGGTGTTGTTCGAAGACGGCGCGGCGATCCTGGGCCTGATGATTGCCATGACGGGCATTTTTCTGGGCCAGCAATTGCAGTTGCCCTGGCTGGATGGTGCTGCGGCCATCGTCATTGGGCTGGTGCTGGCCGGGGTTGCCGTGTTTCTGGCTTATGAATGCAAGGCGCTACTGATCGGTGAGGCGGCGGAGCCGCAAATCGTGGAAAGTTGCCGGGCGCTTTTGAATGGCGATCGCCGGGTGGTGCGGGTAGCTGGTATCCGGACCATGCATTTAGGCCCGCGGGAAATTCTGTTGGTGGCGGACCTGGATTTTGCCGATGGTCTGGTCTCGGATCAGGTGGAAGCCGCGAGCGCCGAATTGGAGATCAAATTGCGCGCGAATTTCCCTGAAATCCGTCACATCTATTTGGAATCCAGAAGTTTGGCGCCCTAAACATGGGTCCCGGGCGGGGTCAAATCTGGCGCGAAATGATAAGGCGCCGTTAACCCTATTGAAACCCACGTTTGGCAAACTGCATCCAACTCATTCCGAGGTGGTTTTCTGGTTATGACGCATCTGTTTATCCTCGCTTCCTATGCGGTGGTTTCTGCCGCGGCCGGCTTTGTGCTGTCGCAGTCGTTGACTCAACTCGCACCGACGACCTGCTATCTGATTGCCGGAGCTGGTTTTTTCACTGCCGCCCTGGCCCACGAAATTTTCTCTCGCCGCATCGAGCAGCGCGATATGATAAGCCAGTTGGACGCGGCCTTTGACGAAATTGATGAAATGCGCGAGTCCAATCTCGATCTGACGGAGAACCTGGTCCGGGCCCGCGAGGAAATGGTGGTCTTGAGCGTGGCGGTCGAATCCGCCGCCGCCGGTACCAATGAGGCGTTGGTCCGGGAAATGAAAGTGTTGCGATCGCAATTGGGTCATATGCAAAAGGTGGAACGGCCCAGGGCAAAGCGGTCAGGCCGGGAATGGCCAGGCGATAGGCCAGAGATTATGCCGTCGGCATCTGATCCGAGCGGCGTAGAAGCGACGATCAATAGACAGGAAATCCTTGGCCATATCCGCGAGGCTTTGGAAACCAACCGCATTGATCTATATTTGCAGCCGATCGTCAGCCTGCCACAGCGGCGCACCCGGCACTACGAAGCGTTCTCGCGCATCCGGACCAGCGACGGCCGAATTGTTGCGGCGCAGCAGTATCTGGAAGTGGCCAAGCAGGAAGGTTTGATTGGAACCATAGATAATCTGTTGTTAATGCGTTGCGTCCAGCTTCTGCGGCGAAACGAAAAGCGGCAAACGGAGTCCAGCTTTTTCGTCAATATCTCGCAACACACGTTGAACGATGAGGGTTTCCTGGCGCAGTTCATCGATTTCATGGCAAGCAATCCCACTCTTGCCGCGCGCTTGATTTTTGAAATCGCCCAGCAGGATGTTGCCGCGCTGTCCAAGGTGGCGTTGGCGCAGTTGGGTCGCCTCGGCGAATTAGGTTTCCGCTTTTCCATGGATCAAGTCGATACCTTGGAGATCGATTTCCAGGATCTGGCGCAGTCCCATTTCCGTTTCATAAAAATTCCCATCAACCTGTTGCTGACCCTGCCGGAAGACGGCATGAATTGGGTGCATCCGCGCAACTTGAAAGCCAAGTCGGCGGTCTCGGAAATCAATCTGGTGGTGGAACGGATCGAACAGGAATCGGACGTTATCGAAATGCTGGAATATGGCTTTGACTATGGCCAGGGTTTTCTGTTCGGTGCGCCACGGCCAAGCCGCGAAGCGGCCCGCGCGGCATAGGCTCGGATAGAGCCCATTCTTATAAAGCCCAGATTCTAGGGAACCGCAGCAGTATCATCTCAAGACCCTCGGCGCCTGCCTTGATCTCGACCTCGCCTTCTTCCGTAGAGGCAAATTCTACCGACAGGGGCGGCAAGCCTTTGCCCGCCCGCAGTAGCGATCCGGACAGGACAACGTGATATTGCCCACCACCGTCCGCGGCGTCCGGTAGTGTGGTTTTGGTCCCAGGCGAAAGCGCTAACCACTGCGCCACTAGCCCGTCCGCCGTCGGCTCGATCAGAAATTCCGCTCTCGTGGCACTTTCCCCGCGCGGCATTTCGCCCGCCTCATAAGCTGACTTCACGCCGATCACTTGCCGCTGTTGCCCTTTCACCAGCATTTTGTTCATGGCGGGCAGGTATTTGGCGCCTGAATCCCAAGCTTGGCGCAGGGTGAAATATTGAATGCCATCGCCGTCCGCCACGATCGGGCCGTAGGGCGTATTGCCGCCAGCATATTGCACTGTCAGTGGATCGGTGCGCAATTTCCCGACGCTTCCCCCACCGCCGACAAAAAGCTGGAACTGATTGGTCTGATGAAAATGCGGGCGGGTCGTCGAGTGAGGCGGTTGCGTGACCAGATATGCCTGGGGTTCGTTGCCACCCGTGATATCCAGCCCATAATCCGCTGTTCCTGGTTTTGGCGCCGAGCCAATATATTCCCGCCCCTTGTAGGGCTGACCATCGACGAGATGGGTAGCCTCGCGTTGCAGGGCGGTTTCGGCGTCGGTTGAAATCAGCATTCCGGTACCCCATGGTATTTTTGTGGCATCGCGACCGATACGCTTCTATCACGAATGCGGCCGGGAAAGGGAATGGCATATCCCCCTCTAAAATCCTCGACCTTTAGGAATTGGCAATAGTGTTCTAGGCTTGCCTGTCCTTTTCTTGGAATGGAGAACGGTGCCTGCCATGGATATGACCTTCAGCGCTGAAGACGCGGCCTTTCGGACAGAAGTGCGAAGTTTTCTGGCCGAGGCGATACCCACGGAGCTAAAATACAAGGTCGAGAATGGTATCGAGATGCAGCGTGCGGACGTGGTCGGCTGGCATCGGATCCTTTATGAAAGAGGCTGGGTGGCACCGAACTGGCCAAAGGCGTATGGCGGCCCCGGTTGGAGCCTGACGCAAAAGTACATTTTCGACGAAGAACTGGGTCTGGCCGGCGCCCCGCGACTGGTCGTCTTTGGCATCAACATGTGCGGGCCGGTTCTGATCGGGTTTGGTACCGAGGCGCAGCGGCAACGCTTCCTGCCGCCGATGCTTTCCGGCGAACAGATTTGGTGCCAGGGTTACTCCGAGCCGGAAGCCGGCTCCGACCTTGCCTCGCTTCGTACCATGGCGGTTCGCGATGGCGATGAATGGGTGATCAATGGAGTTAAGACCTGGACCACCAAAGCGCATTGGGCGGATTGGTGTTTCTTATTGGCGCGCACCAGGACCGGGGTTAGGAAACAGGAGGGCATCAGTTTCATTCTGGTGGATTTGAAAACGCCGGGTATCGAAACCCGGCCGATCTATCTGTTGGATGGTCTGCATGAAACCAACCAGGTCTATTTCACCGATGTCCGGGTGCCGGTCGAAAATACCATTGGGGAAATCAACAATGGCTGGTCCATCGGCAAATATTTGCTGGCCCATGAGCGCATGTCGGGCGGCTCTCTGGGTCAGCATAAAACCCTGTTGCGGCAATTGAAACAGATCGCGGCGCTCGACGAAAGCAACGGGGGGCGGCCCCTGGCCAAGGATCCGGATTTCGCCCGCCGAATTGCCGAAATCGAGTTGGCACTGCGCAGCCTGGAAGCTTTCAATATGCGCGCGGTCGATAAATTTTCCCGCGACGGCGAAATGGGCAGCAAGGCGTTGGGCGTGGAAGCCAATATCTTTAAATTGCGCAACTCGGAAATTCAGCAACGACTGACCGAACTAAAGGTCGAGGCGATCGGCAATTATGCTATGCCCTATCAAATCTCTGCCCTGAAACATGGTTGGAACGAACCTCCGGTTGGGGCCGAATACGCCAACGGCTGCACCCCCGCCTATCTGCATTTTCGCAAGGTTTCGATTTATTCCGGCTCGAACGAAATTCAGCACAACATAATCGCCAAGGCGCGGCTCGGATTATAGGGCGTGCGGCTCAGCGCCATGGATTTACGCCTTGGTCTAGAAGGGACAACATTATGAAAGCAATGATCATCCGCGAAAGCGGTGAACCAGGGGTTTTTCAAGCGGCGGATATCGAAACGCCCCAATTCGCGTCTGGTCAGGTTCTGGTCCGGGTCGCGGCGACCTCGGTTAACCCGGTGGATTGGAAGATACGCAAGCTGAATCCTCCCCTGGCGCCTATTCTGCCGGCCGTGTTGCATGGCGATGTGGCCGGTGTGGTCGAGGCCGTTGGCGCGGGCGTCCATGATTTTGCCGTTGGCGACGAAGTCTATGGCTGCGCTGGCGGGGTCAAGGGTACGGGCGGTGCCTTGGCCGAATTCATGGCTTGCGATGCGGAATTTCTGGCGCCGAAGCCAACCAATCTTTCATTTGTAGAGGCTGCGGCCCTGCCTCTCGTCTGTCTGACGGCCTGGGAGGGCTTGGTCGATGGCGCGAACATAGGCTGGGGCCAAACCGTATTGGTGCATGCCGGCGCGGGGGGGGTCGGTCACGTCGCCGTACAGATCGCGATTGCCCGCGGCGCCAAGGTGTTCGCCACGGTTTCCAGTCCGGAAAAAGCTGCAGTGGTCGCTGGGCTTGGCGCCATTCCCATCAACTATAAGGAAAACGATGTCGAAGATTATGTTCGCAATCATACAGGCGGGATGGGCTTTGACATCGTCTACGACACGGTGGGAGGCGACAATATTCCGAAATCCTGGGCCGCCGCAAAATTAAGGGGTACGGTGATCAGTTGCCAAACCAATTCTACCCAGGATTTGACGCCGCTGCATTTAAAAGGCCTGCAACATATCGGCGTCCTGATGCTGATCCCGCTGTTGCACGGTATTGGCGGCGCCCGGCATGGCCAAATCATGCGCGAGATCACGGCCCTTGCGGAGTCGGGGCAATTGCGCCCTATCCTGGATGGCGATCCATTCGCCCTGGAAGATGTGGCGGCGGCGCATGCCCGTTTGGAGTCTGGTCGGGCCGTGGGAAAAATTGTCGTACAGGTTAGCGGCTGACAACTGCGTTGTTGACGGCTTTCGGGAACTCCCCGCGCCACAAACCGCGGCGGCGATTGCGCGCGCTTTTCTCAACCTCATGGTATCGGGCGGTGGCCCTTTGGTCCGGTCGGGCCCAACCGGTGTAGATCATGCCTTCCGAAAGATCATAGCCGGACGCGGCGCAGGTCGCCAATATGACGCCAGAGACGCCAGACGGGCCATGGGTTTGGCAGCTCACTTCCGCCCCCGCCGTCAGGTCCATCAGCGCTGTTGTGGCGACGCGGCCACAGGCAAAATTCATGCCGCGCAGCGTGCATTGATCGTCGGGGCCGGGCGCGGCGATGCCGCTCAGGCGAACGATTTTTCCACCGACGCGCAACGTCGCGGCATCAATAACCTCGACGGGGCCAGAAATGGTTCCGGCCAAGGTCGGGGCAATAATCAGGTGACTTAGGACAAATAGCAGGATTAGTCTCATGGCCATTATTATGGAGGTAACCCTGGCTCGCGGGAAGTCAAACAAACGCGAGCGCGGTCATAGGAGCAGCCATGTCAGAAATTTCGGCCCCGGTCACCGCCCCGGAATTGCATTTTTTACAGCCCAAGGTTGGCGTGGAACGGCGGGATGATGGCAGCATTGTACTCTCTTCGCCCTACCCGCTGGGCGCAGGGGTGGTGCAGTTGGGGGTGTATCTGCGCCATTGGGCCGAGGCGGCGGCGGAGCGGACATTTTTGGCCGAGCGGAAGGACCCTTCGCAAGATGGTGACTGGCGCGGGATAACTTTCGGTTCGGCCCGCAAACAGGTTGATGCCATTGCTCAGGGATTGCTGGACCGAGGACTTGGTCCAGATCGGCCACTGATGATCCTCTCGGGCAATTCGCTGCAACACGCATTGCTAACATACGGCGCCATGCAGGTGGGCATTCCCGTGTCACCGGTGTCGCCGGCTTATTCCCTGATGAGCAAGGATTTTTCGAAACTGCGCCATATCTGCGAGTTGGTGCGGCCCGCCGTGATCTATGTGGAAACCAAGGGGCCATTTGCCCGTGCGCTGGACAGCCTGGAGCTTGGGCATGTGGAAATTTTGGACGGCGGCGAAGCGGCATTTGGCGCATTGCGCGCGACGCGACCCGGGGCTGCGGTGGAATTAGCTTTTGCCTCGGTCGGGCCGGATACGGTTGCGAAATATCTCTTCACCTCCGGCTCCACCGGTCTGCCGAAGGGGGTGATCAACACCCAGCGCATGTTATGCGCGAACATACAGCAATTGCGCCAGGTCTGGCCGTTCCTTTTAGAACAGCCACCAATCCTGTGCGACTGGCTACCCTGGAACCATACCTTTGGCGGCAATGTCGTCATCAACAACGCACTTGCCAATGGCGGCACTCTTTATATCGATGGCGGTAAACCGGCGCCGGGCCTAATTGATATCACAGTCGATAATCTTCGCCGTACCTCGCCGACACTCTATTACAACGTGCCCGCAGGATTTGCCGCCCTGCTGCCTTTCCTGGAGAATGATGCCGCGTTGCGCGACAATTTCTTTCGCCATTTGCGGTTGATTTTTTACGCCGGCGCCGCCTTGCCCCAGGACACCTGGCGACGCCTGGAGGCGGTTTCCATGCAGTCTCAGGGGCGGACGATAGCAATGGTGTCGGCCTGGGGCTCGACTGAGACCGCGCCCATGGCGACTGCGGTACATTGGGCAATCGACCGGGCCGGGGTGATCGGGCTGCCGGTGCCGGGTACGGAAGTCAAAATGGTGCCGAACGGTGGCAAGATGGAACTGCGTGTCCGCGGTCCCAATGTCACGCCGGGCTATTTGAAACGGCCCGACCTGACGGCCGCGGCGTTTGATGATGAAGGGTTTTACCGCATTGGCGATGCGGGCAAATTTGCGGACGTGGCGGATCCGGTCAAGGGCCTGGTTTTTGATGGCCGGGTGGCGGAAGATTTCAAGCTGACTACGGGCACCTGGGTTAACAGCGGGGCATTGCGCGTCGCCGCGTTGTCTGCCGCATCACCGGTATTGCAGGATGCGGTGGTGGCTGGCCATGATCGCGATTTTGTCACCCTGCTGGCCTGGCCGAACCTGGCCGGTTGTCGTTCCGTGTGTGGCAGCGATGATCTTGAGGTGGCGGGAGCCATGGCCTCGGCGACCATTCGCCAACATATTCGTGATGCTCTGGCTGCCTATAATCTGGCCAACGCCGGCTCGTCCACCCGGATCCAACGGCTGTTGCTATTGTTTGAGCCGCCCGCCATTGACGCCAACGAAATTACGGACAAAGGCTATATTAACCAACGAGCGGTGTTGGATAATCGGGCGGCGGACGTGGCGCGCCTTTATGCCGATGTCTCCGATGAGGACGTCATCCAGCTATAGGGCGCCTGCAGAACAAGCAGGTCAATTGCACCGGGATATTCCTATTCGGTTCGGCCGCGGGCAAGAAAATGGGGATTTTCAAAGCCGTTTTTACCATAGCGTAACGGCCCACCGTCCAGGCGGCGGACGCTACCCCCGGCACATGCCAAGACAGCGTGACCGGCCGCGGTGTCCCATTCCATGGTGCGGCCCAGGCGGGGATATAAATCGGCGGCGCCTTCCGCCAGTCGGCAGAATTTCAGGCTGCTGCCCGCAGCAATGCATTCCTTAATGTCAAAATCCGCCAGAAAATCATCGGTTTCCGGCGAACCGTGTGAACGGCTGACCATGGCGACCAGACCGTCGCCGGCCGGCGCCCGGGCGCGGATCGCCTGTGCCGCGTCTGCGCCGCGCCGACGGCTGACCTGGCCGTACCCGGCCGCGGTATAGGTTTCCGCCTTGACGGGTACATGTACCGTGCCCAGGACTGGTTCGCCGCCGCGAATGAGGGCGATATTGACCGTGAAATCACCATTCCGCGACACGAATTCCCGGGTGCCATCCAGGGGATCGACCAGCCAGAACGGTCCGGCGCCAACCTCGGGTCGATGACCGGCAGAGACCTCTTCCTCCGCCACGACGGGAATATCCGGCGTCAGTTCCCGCAGGGCGGTAACAATAATTGCCTCGGCGACGCGGTCGGCCTCGGTCACGGGCGATGCGTCCGCCTTGCTCTCGACCGAGAAACCCCGGCCATAGATCTTCATGATGGCGCCGCCGGCCTGTAAAGCGATGGCCTCGATCGCAGCCGCCAGATCACCGTCATCCGCCGCCATCGCTAGCGCCCTCCGGTTGCTTCGATGGTCGTCGAGGTGATGTAGGACGCATCCTCGCTGATCAACCACAGAGCTGTCCGGGCTATTTCTTCCGCCGTGCCCGCGCGGCCCAAGGGGGAGGCCCCACCCAGTTCCGCCACCCGTTCAGGCATGCCCATGCGGGCATGAATTTCTGTGTCGATGACACCGGGCTGCACGCCGACGACGCGAATGCCGTCCGCCGCGATTTCCAGGCCCAGGCCCTTGGTGAAGGTTTCCAGGCCGCCTTTTGATGCCGCGTAGTGCAGATATTGGTTGGCGCCACCCAGCCTCGCGGCCGCTGAAGAGATGTTGACGATTACACCGCCCTGACCGCCATGTTTGATGGACATGCGTTTGATCGCTTCGCGGGCGCACAAAAAGGGCCCGATCAGGTTGAGGCGAAAGACCGCTGCCATGTCGGCCTCTTCCATCGCCTCAAGGCGGCAGACGGTGCCGGTCATGCCGGCATTGTTGATCAATGCGGTGACCGGGCCCAGGGCCGCATCAACCTGTTCGAAGAGGGCGGTTATATCCTTTTCGCGCCCCATATCGCCGCCAACGGCGATCGCCCGTCCACCGGCCGCGGCAATCTCTCCGACCACCGCTTCGGCCCGGTCCGGGCTGCTGTGATAATTGACGCAAACCCTGAAACCCCTGGCGGCGCCTAAAATGGCGCAGGCCGCGCCAATGCCACGGCTTGACCCGGTAACCACTAAAACACCTGGCATTTAAATCGTCTCCTCGCCTAGCGTCCATTTGATCCAGATGTACTCGGAATCTTCAGGATGGGGAAATTGAACCAATTACTCGGATCACTAAAGCGAATCCAACCGATTGAAAACTGCTCTAGCTGGGCGGTATAGGTTCGACGCGCAGCGTGGCGCCCATGACCGCGGTGACCCGCACCCTGACGCCAGCGGGAAGGTCCGGTCCTTCTACCTGCCAGGTGCCGTCGTCGACCCGCATGCGGCCGTGACCGCCTGCTATGGCGTTGTCCAAAACAAAATCACGGCCCACATATTGCGCACCGCGCCGGTTCAAGTCGGGATGATCGGTGGCCAGGGGGTTACCCTTCAGATAACGGCGCGAGACGACAATGGAGACGACGGCAAGCACCGCGAACATGGCAAACTGCCATTTCCAATCCAACTCCGGTGCAATGAAAACGACGGCGCCGACCACGCCGGCGGCGATGCCCAGCCACATGAACACGGCGCCGGGCGCGAAGATCTCGAGAATTACCAAGACCAGGGCGGCGATAAACCAATCCCAATAGGCCAAGGTTTCCAAATAGAGAAGCACCTGCACGTGATTATCCTCCGCTACGCGGGATGGGAGAGCCGCCCCCGCTACCGCTGCTGCTGCCACCATCGTCGGCACGGTCACGGAAGCTTTCACGGGCAATTTCGGCAATACCGCTAATGGCGCCAATCACGGAGGAAGCTTCCAATGGCAGCATGAGGATTTTTTGGTTGCGGGACGTGGCGATCTGGCCCAGGGCCTCGATATATTTTTGGGCGACGAAATAGTTGATCGCCTGCACGTCGCCCTTGCTGATGGCTTCGGAAACCATGGTCGTCGCCTGTGCCTCCGCCTGGGCCTCCCGCTCCCGGGCTTCGGCATCGCGGAACGCCGCTTCGCGCCGGCCCTCGGCCTCCAGAATGGCGGCCTGTTTCTCGCCTTCCGCCCGCAGGATTGCAGCCGCCCGGAAGCCTTCCGCTTCCAGAATATTGGCGCGCTTCTCCCGCTCCGCCTTCATCTGCCTGGCCATGGCATCGACCAGATCCCGCGGCGGCGCGATATCCTTGATCTCGATTCGCGTTACCTTGATGCCCCAGGGCGAAGTGGCGCCGTCAACGACGGTGAGCAGGCGTGCATTAATTTCATCCCGTTTGGATAACAGCTCGTCTAAATCCATGCTACCCATGACCGTGCGGATATTGGTCATGGTCAGGTTCAGGGTTGCCCGCTCTAACTGACTGACTTCATAAGCGGCGGATGCGGCATCCAAGACCTGGAAGAAAACCACCCCGTCGACCGCCACCATGGCGTTGTCCTTGGTGATGACTTCCTGGGTGGGGACGTCCAGCACCTGTTCCATCATGTTCATTTTGGCGCCGAGCCGATCGACGATCGGTACGATTAAATGCAAGCCCGGCGGCAAGGTACGGGTATAGCGGCCAAACCGTTCGACGGTGTATTCCATGCCTTGGGGCACCACCTTCACCCCAGCGATAACCAAGATGATGGCAAGCAATACCAATACGAAAACAAAGATGGTCGAGCCATCAAAGCTAAAATACATGCTAATATCCTTTGACAACTAAATTTGGCGTAATCGCATTATTGTATAGTTTTACATCGCAGGTATCCACGATAAGCGGAAGTAGTGGGACGAAATCCGGATATGAGCAATAAAAGTAGAATTCATTCGTTTCATCCCGAACTCTACGGCGATGTCAAATCGGCCGTGCGGGCCTTGCTGCATGCGATCGGCGGCGAGGCCAAGGCGGCGGCGGTCTGCCGGGTCTCCAAGTCCACACTGTCCGAATATGGCAATCCGCGCTACGGCGAACGGCACATGCCCGTGGATGTCGTTCTGGCCTTGGAACGCGCGGCCGGTGAAATGCCGGTCACCGAGCATCTGGCCGCCGAGCATGGTGCACTTCTGTTGCACTTGCCTGCGGTCGAGGCGGTGGGTAGCTGGCTTGATCATCTCACGTCCATCGGCAAGGAGGCGGGTGATGTCTTCCATCGGGCTGGCGAATATCTGGCCAACGACGGCGATATCGATGCCCATGAAGCGCCCGCGTTACTGAGAGAGGTGGATGAATTGCTAGCCGCCGTCGCCGCCATGCGGGTCTCGGTGCGGGCCCGAATTCCCCAGGAGGAATAAACAGACGCCCCGGCGAGGAACTCGCCGGGGCGTTGCGCAGTCGAAGGTTTCTTACAGAAGGTTCAGGATCGCCTGGGCGCCGGTCTTTTCGATGCCGCCCGGATTTTCCTCGATCTGAACAGCACTGACGACGCCATCGTCCACGACAATGGCGAAACGCTGGCAACGGACACCCATGCCGCGCGCCGTCAAATCCAACTCCAGACCCAGGGCCTTGGTATAGGCCGCGCTGCCGTCGGCCAGCATGGTTACATTTTTGCCAACCTGTTGATCCTTGCCCCAGGCGCCCATGACAAAGGCATCGTTGACCGACATGCAGCCGACTGCGTCAACCCCCTTGGCTGCCAACGCGGTATGATTTTTCACATAGCTGGGCACATGCTGGGCCGAGCAGGTCGGCGTGAAGGCGCCAGGCAGGCCAAACAACACCACTTTTTTGCCGCCAAACCATTCGTCCGTTGAAACAGGCTCCGGACCGCCGTCGCCCATCGTCATCAAAGTACCCGAAGGCATCTTATCGCCAACCGAAATTGTCATGGTCACATCTCCCGTCATTTAGTGATTGTTAGGGCCCTGATTTTAGGCGGGCGGCACCGCACCCGATAACATCCCCAAAAGCATATAGCTCTAATGGGGACGGATGCAATAATGGGGACGGATGCAATGTGCGGCGCGCGGCTTTTTCATTGACCCAGGATTACCCGGCGTTCCACCGCGCGAGGGCCGTCGACCATGGTGAGCGTAAGCGCCTGGGTCGCCAGCTTTGCCTTGCCGGTGCCCGCGTAAACCGGCAGCGCCATGGTCACCTTTTGACGCCCTGCGCCATAGGTCGTTTTAGGGCGGCCAAATCCAAAAGGCTCGGGCCCTTCGACCATCAGATCAGGCGCTGCGAAAGGCACCTCGGAATGGCCAGTTATGTGCAAAATCTGTTTGCCCGGCGGTCCGCTCACCACCGCGCTTTTGATATTGAGGCCGGCTTTGGACTCCGGTTGGGGCACCCGATCCAGATAGCGCCGGATGAGGGGCGCAAAGGCGCTTGGTTCCGCCTTGGTCCCGGTGGCGCCCGTGAGAATAGCGGGCAGACCCAGGGCCAATTCAGCCCGTATGGGAATGCAGACCTGGGCGCATATTAAGTAATCCAGGCTCAGCCGGGCGGTTGCAGGCTGAGCAGGCGCCGCCAACTTGAGCAATACCGGCAAAACAACTTCGTCATGATAGCCAAAGCTGTCGAAGCCAAAGGCGCTGAAACGTTGCGGCGCGGGCCAACGCACTTCGATCATGTCCAGATTGTCCGATGCGCTCCAATCCAAGCGGGGGGGCGCCCCCGATTCGCCTGGACTGCGCCAATATGTCTTCCAGCCCGAACCAAGCTTGATTTGTACCCCCAGCCATATGCGGCCCGCGCCATCCACCCGGCTTTGTCCGGCGATCAGGCGCGCCGCAGCTTCCTCTGTCCCTTGCCACGCTCCAGATGCGGTCTCTGCCCGAACGGGGCCGATTGCCAGGGGAGCTGCCATGATCGAGACGGCCAGCGCCACAACCGCAAGCCCGGAAAACGAGCAATTGCGGAATTTTGAACTCAATAACCGCAAATTCTCCACCTTTTGCCGAGTTCTTCGAGTATATTTGATCATGCGTAGCCTACAATATAGGGGTTAATTAACCTATATGTGCTGACAATAGCGTGAGAGTTTGAACTCCCTTGCAAATATCACCATGTGAATTTTATGGAATCTGACAAAGATAGTGTTGACATGCCAGACGACGCTGCGGGTAAGGCTGCGGACGATGACGGCTACCTGACCGGTCAGCTATTGATCGCCATGCCCACAATGGGCGATCCTCGGTTCGAAAGGACCGTGATCTATATGTGCGCCCATTCCGCCGATGGCGCCATGGGTTTGGTGGTTAATAGAAAGGCCAGCGAAATCGACTTTCCCGGACTGTTAAAGCAGTTGGAGATCGAGACCGGGAGCATCAAGAATCCGATCCCGATCCTGGTGGGGGGACCGGTGGAAACCGGCCGGGGGTTCGTCCTGCATTCCCTGGATTACCGCCAGGATTCGACCCTGGAAGTGACCAGCGAAGTGGGCCTGACGGCGACGGTGGATATTCTACGCTCCATCGCCGAAGGTGAAGGTCCGGCCCATAGTCTGCTGACACTGGGTTATGCCGGTTGGTCCGCCGGCCAGTTGGATAACGAAATTCAGGCCAATGGTTGGCTCAACGTTACGGCGGACGCTGGACTGCTGTTTGATGAGGATTTGAGCGAAAAATGGGATCGTGCCGTGCGCAAGGTTGGGATTGATCCGTCATTCCTGTCCGTCGAAGCGGGGCATGCGTAGGCAAAATGTAATTCTTTAATTCCATAATTCTAGAAATGTAGTTGCATTTATCTCTGGGCGCCTTATATTGACCTTCATGAATGAGATAATTGCACTTCCCGATACAAGCCAACTGCAAACGACTGCTGACGCCATGGAGGCATTGGGCAACGAAACCCGCCTGGCTATTTTCACACAATTAGTGCCGGCGGGACGGGCCGGATTGACCGTGGGCGAGATCCAGACACGCCTTGGGGTGCCGGCCTCAACCCTATCCCATCATCTGGCGCGGCTGATCCAAGTCGATTTGGTGGGCCAGGAACGCCGGGGGCGAAAGCTGATTTGCCGGGCCAACTACCAGCGCATGGATGGGGTCTTGCAGTATTTGACCCGGAATTGTTGTGCCGCCGATGGCGCTGTCCACGACGTCAATGCAGGACACGATCATCGGGATCCGGAATTTCAGGAAGGATCGGCAGCATGAGCGATATTTCCCTCTCCATCGTCGGTGCGGCGCGCCGGGTCTCCGGTATCGACCGGGTATGGCTGGCGGTGGCCGCCGCCTTGCTGCTTGGCGCCCTGGTAGCGCCACAACAGACGATGTCCAGCGTCAATTTTGCTGGAAACGGTTTATTGCAAATCGCACCCTTCCTAGCTATTTCAATCGGTCTGGCCGCTTACGCCAAGGCCTCGGGCGCCGATAATCTGATCGCCAATGTGTTTCAGGGCCGGGCGGTGCAGATGGTTTTTGCCGCCTCGCTGTTTGGCGCCCTTTCGCCATTTTGTTCTTGCGGCGTGATCCCCCTGATTGCCGCCCTGTTGGCCATGGGTGTGCCGCTGGCGCCGGTCATGGCGTTCTGGCTGGCGTCGCCCTTGATGGATCCCCAGATGTTTTTGTTGACCATGGGCGCATTGGGCCTGCCCTTTGCTGTCGGCAAAACAGCCGCCGCGTTGGGTATTGGCCTATTGGGCGGCTTTGCCACGCTATTGCTACAGCGGGTGGGCGTTTTCGCCATGCCCCTGCGTGCAGGCGTGGGCGACGGCGGTTGCGGCGCCGGTTCGGTGCGCAGCGAAGGGAAAGTGTTTTGGAAATTCTGGCGGGACGGCGAGCGCCGGGCGAAATTCGCCGATGAAGCCTGGAAGACCTTGTTGTTCCTGGGTAAATGGCTGCTGGTGGCCTTTCTGCTCGAAAGTGTCATGTTGGCGTATATTCCCGCCGAGGCCGTCGCCGGTCTACTTGGCGGCGACAGTATCTGGGCTATTCCACTGGCGGCTGTTGTCGGCGTGCCGGCCTATCTGAACGGCTTCGCGGCTATACCATTGGTCGCGGGCCTGATGGATCTGGGCATGGCGCCGGGCGCCGCAATGTCTTTCATGGTAGCGGGGGGGGTGTCCTGTATTCCGGCTGCCATTGCGGTCTTTGCCCTGGTCCGTCTGCAGGTTTTTGCCTGGTATCTGGGCTTGGCTCTGGTTGGCTCCTTGGCGGCCGGTTTGAGCTTTCAATTTCTTATGGCCTGATTGCCGGTCGGCTACGGCATGAGGAATTCTCGTCAATTGCCTTGGCTTTGGTCATGGTGTTGGCCATATTGCGGCCATGAAGGAATTTCAACTGGCCCCGATGCCCGAGGATGAACGCCTGACACAACAGGTTGGCGGTATCGATCAGACCGGCGCCCAGGTCACTACCCGCGTGGTGATCGAACAGCCCCTGACCCTGTATCTGAACGGCCAGGAAATCGTCACAATGATGACCATCGGCGATCATCCCGATTGTCTGGCAGTGGGTTATCTATTGAACCAGAACATGTTGCGCGCGGACGACAAGCTGACCGGTATTGACTACGACGAGGAACTGGCGGTCGTCGTGGTGCGCACCGAACGGATCACGGATTTCGAAGAAAAGCTGAAGAAGAAAACCTTGACCTCCGGCTGCGCTCAAGGGACCGCCTTTGGCGACATCATGGAACATTTTGACGAAATCCAACTGCCGGGCGATGCGGTATTGAAGACCTCGTGGATCTATACCCTCAGCCGCAAAATCAATCAACAACCCAGCCTGTATCTGACCGCCGGCGCCATCCATGGCTGTGTGCTTTGCGAAGAAGACCGGCCCCTGGTCTATATGGAGGACGTCGGCCGGCATAACGCCATCGATAAGATCGCCGGCTGGATGTTCCTGAATAACGAGCATGCGGCGGGTAAGATTTTTTATACCACCGGGCGCCTGACTTCCGAAATGATTATCAAGACCGTGCGCATGGGCATTCCAATTCTGATCTCTCGCTCAGGCTTCACGGCCTGGGGGGTTGATCTGGCGCGGCAAGCCAAACTAACCGTGATCGGTCGCGCCAAGGGCAAACGCTTCTTGTGTCTGGCAGGCGAGGATCGGCTGATCTTCGATGCAGCTTTCGATGGTGATGGCAAAGGCGATGCTCAAAAACGTGTCAACGACGATGAATGACGCTGGCGCCATCGTGGGGTTGCTGTTGGCGGGGGGCGGGGCCCGGCGCATGGGAGGCGGGGACAAATGCCTGCGGCCTCTGGGCGGGCGGCCTCTGTTGGCCCATGTGATCGAGCGGTTGCACGGCCAGGTCGGTAAGCTGGTTTTGAACGCCAATGGCGATAAAACGCGATTCGCCGAGTTTGGTTTGCCGGTGGTGGCCGATAGCATTCCCGGCATGGCGGGACCTCTTGCCGGCATTCTGACTGGCATGGAATGGGTGCTATCGCACGGCGTGGGTGGCGCCACGATGCTGTCTGTACCCACCGACGGGCCCTTTCTGCCCCTTGATCTGGTTCCGCGCCTGGCTGCGGCCAAGGCGGCTGCGGGCGCGCGTATCGCCTGTGCCCGGTCCGGCGGGCGGACGCATCCGCCGATTGGCCTGTGGGATGTTGATCTGGCTGGTGATTTGCGCCGGGCCATGGAAGTTGAGGGCTTGCGTAAAATTGATGCCTGGACGGTGCGCCATGCCCTGGTGCATGTGGATTGGCCGGTGCAGCCGTTCGACCCATTCTTCAATGCCAATCGGCCTGAAGATCTTGATCGGGCCGAGAGTCTGCTGGCGTGATCGTTGAGCGGCCATCGCCCAATCATGATGCCCGCCCGGCGGGAGGAGATATCGATATCCTGCTGCTCCATTACACTGGCATGACCAGTGCCGAGGCGGCGTTGTCGCGTCTGTGCGATGCGGCGGCCCTGGTCTCTGCCCACTATCTGATTGACGAAGAGGGCACGGTTTTCGCGTTGGTCGCCGAGGACCGCCGAGCCTGGCACGCCGGGGTCGCCCGTTGGGCGGGACACGCAGATATAAACGGCTGTTCCATTGGTGTCGAATTGGTTAATCCGGGTCATGAATTCGGCTACCGCGCCTTTCCCAAGGCGCAAATGGCTGCCTTGTTGGATCTTTGCACGTGCATCTTGCGGCGCCATGCTATTCCCGCTCATCGGGTGCTGGGTCACGCGGATGTGGCGCCCGCGCGCCGGGAGGATCCTGGCGAACTGTTCGACTGGGCCGCCTTGGCGGCAGCGGGGGTTGGCTTGTGGCCGCCACCGAAGCAAGGCAACGGCCTATCGGCGGCGGCGGCGCTCGCCAACTTCGGCTATGACGTCCAAGGCGCTGGACTGGACGCTTGCGCAACGGCGTTTCAGCGCCATTGGCGCCCAAAAATTATAGACGGCCGGATGGACGCTGAGTGCCTGGACCGGCTTGCCGGATTGCTTGATTTAATCGCCTGAGGAAACGGCTTGGCCGGACCGCTTGACCAAATTGCCCAATCGGCCCATTTTGTCCGGGCCAGACGGCTGGACGGTCGCCTTCGCCGCTGATCTCTTTTGAGATCAGCGGCGAAGGAGGAAAGTCCGGGCTCCACGAAAAATCGGTGCCGGGTAACACCCGGCGGGGGCGACCCCAGGGAAAGTGCCACAGAAAGCAAACCGCCGTTCCCGCGGATTCGTTCCGGGGATAGGTAAGGGTGAAAGGGTGCGGTAAGAGCGCACCGCGCGACCGGCAACGGTCGTGGCAGGGTAAACCCCACCGGGAGCAAAACCGAATAGGGATGGCAGGTTCGGTCCCGATCCAGGGTTCATTCTGGGCAGGGCCGGGCAGGCGGGTTTTTGCGCCGCCGTCCGGGTAGGTTGCATGAGGCGTCCGGCGACGGGCGCCCTAGATGAATGGCCGTCCATCGCCGCTAAAATTGGGCTGTGGCGTGGACAGAACCCGGCTTACAGGCCGTCTGGCGCCCCTATCGGTGCCGCTTGTTGTAATTTGCGGAGCAGCGGTCCGCAGGTTAGCTCGCGCTACGCGATGCAAAAGATAACAATAAGAACATACAAAGAACAAGATCTCGCCTTATTGTTCCCCTAAACCATCCGAAAATTTGCGGATCAAGCCTAATTTGATCGGTTACGGCATTTGGTGAAACACCTTCATTGCCCAATTTTGACTTTGAAGCCGTCGATTAATTATTTGTTAAATAATTGACGGGCATATAAAGGCATGATATCCCATAAAAACCCAAATTAGGTATCGTGGCGGAAAGTGTTAATCGCATGGCATGACAACTCGTTACGATAACATGGATCGGGAGATTGGTCGTGGCGCTGTTTTTGTCGCGGTTTGATAACAAGGTGGACAGTAAGGGGCGGGTTTCCGTGCCGGCATCGTTTCGCGCCGACCTGACCAGCGATGCTTTCGCGGGCGTTATCGTATTTCCCTCGCCGGTGAACAGCGGCGCCTTAGATGCTTGCGACATCGGCCGGATGAAATCCCTCGCCGAGGGGATTGACAGCTTTAATCCGTTCTCCAACGAATACGGCGATCTTGCCACTGCCATCCTGACCAAGTCGCACCGTTTGCCCTTTGACGGCGAGGGTCGGGTTATCCTGCCGCAACAGTTGTTGGCGCACGCGGGCATTGCCGCCATGGCCACCTTCGCTGGCCGTGGTGCGACTTTCCAGATCTGGGCGCCGGAGGCCTATGAAGCTTACGAGGTGGAGGCTTCGGATCGGGCCAAGAGCCAGGCCGCGAAATTTGAACTGCACCGCCGCGATCAGTTGGAGGGCGGTAAATGACTGCGGCGCCTCACGTTCCGGTGATGCTTGCAGAAGTGCTGGACGCTCTGGCCCCGGCGGATGGCGGTCTTTATCTGGACGGCACCTTTGGGGCCGGCGGCTATGCGCGGGCGATTTTGGATGCAGCGGACTGCCGGGTGATCGCAATCGACCGCGACCCGGATGCGGTGGCGGCAGGCGCCTCGGTTGTGGCGCATTATGGCGAACGCCTAACCTTGGTTCAGGGTCGTTTTTCGAACATGGCGCAATTGGCCGTCGCGGCTGGTGTGTCACAGGTACAGGGCGTCGCCCTGGATTTAGGCGTTTCTTCGATGCAGTTGGATCAGGCCCGGCGCGGCTTTTCGTTTGCCGCCGACGGCCCTTTGGATATGCGCATGGGCCAAGCCGGGGAAAGCGCGGCAGATGTAGTCAACAGCCGTGGCCAGGAAGAGTTGGCCGATATTATATATCAGTTCGGCGACGAGCGGCGCTCCCGCGCGGTGGCGCGCGCCATCGTTAGGGCCCGGGGCATCGCCCCGATTGAGCGGACAATGATGTTGGCTAATATCGTTGCCAAGGTTATCGGCCGGGGGGCCGGGCGCGCCCATCCCGCCACCCGCACCTTTCAGGCTCTGCGTATCTTTGTGAACAGCGAAATCGACGAACTGCGCCAGGGCTTGCGCGCCGCTGAACGCCTGTTGGCGCCCCAGGGCTGGTTAGCCGTGGTTTCCTTCCATTCATTGGAAGACCGGGAAGTTAAGCAGTTCCTGGCCGAACGGGCTGGGCTGCAACCCAGCCCCTCGCGTCATCGCCCGCCGGATAGTGACCAGAGCCCCGTTACCTTCCATCTGCCCCGACGTGGCGCGGCCAAGCCCACGGCGGCCGAAATCGCCGCCAATCCCAGGGCCCGTTCAGCCCGTTTACGGGTGGCGCAGCGCACCGCCCTCACCATATTGGACGGGGAGGCGGCGGCATGAGATGGCCCATCACCGTTGTTGTTCTGTCGCTGGTGCTAGCGATCTCCCTGAGCCTGTACCGCCTGAAATCCGAGGTGCAGCGGTTGGAGCGGCGCTTGGCCGTGGCAATGGTCCAGTTGGAAGATAACCGCCGCGACAGCCGCATCCTGGCGGCGGAATGGAGTTTCCTGAGCCAGCCCAGCCGCTTGCAGGACCTGGCGGGGCGTTACCTTGCCCTGCGTCCCCTGGCGCCTGAACAGATCGGCAGACTGGCCAGTCTGCCAACGAAAGCCAGCGGTCGGCGCGGAACTGGCAAAACACTGGACGACGACGCCAGGGATGGCGCTGTCCGAAGCGATGACGAGGACCAATTGAGCGCACCGCCGGTGCCGGGTTGGAAGCCTGCCAAGCCAAGTCGCGCCGAGCGGATTGTCCTGGCCAGCAGCGGGAGGCAGCCATGATACAGACCGATTTGCCTGTCAAGGCGCGGGATATCGAGGCCGAAATTGGATCGGATAGCGGCATCCTTTTGGTTGGCAGCAAAGCCCAGGCAATACGCATCGGCCGTATCCGGCTGTTGACCGTGGCGCTGGTTTTTGCCATCAGCTTCGTTGTCTTGGCCGGCCGGCTGATCGAGTTGACCGTCATTCGAGAACCGAGTCCTTCCCTGGCTTTCATGTCCGCCAGCCCCACGAAGTACACCGCCGGCAGGGCCGACATCGTGGACCGAAACGGAATTCTGCTGGCGACCAATTTGTTGACCGCGTCGTTATACGCCGACGCGAGGGTGGTGCCCGATGCCCCCGAGGCGGCCCGCCGGTTAGTCACGGTTTTACCCGAATTGAGCCCGTCGGCGGTTCAGGAGCGTCTGGCCTCGGGCCGTTCGTTCGTCTGGCTGAAACGCAACCTGACCCCATCGCAACAGGCGGCGGTTAATGGGCTGGGTATTCCGGGTCTGTATTTTCGTGACGAACAGCGCCGCCTGTATCCCCAGGGCGCTCTGGACTCCCATGTCCTCGGCTTTACCGATGTTGATGGCAACGGCATCGCCGGCGTTGAAAAATATTTTGATCAGGAAATGCGGGATCGCGGCCCCCAAGGACGGGCCCTGCAATTATCCCTGGATGTCAGGGTTCAGCATGCGCTGCGCGATGAATTGATGGCAGCCATGGTCCGCTTTCGTGCGGTTGGCGCCGCCGGCGTGGTGCTGAATGCCGATACAGGTGAAGTACTGGCACTCGCCTCACTACCTGATTTTGATCCCAATCATCCCACCGCTGCGCCCGCCTTGGCCCGTTTCAACCGCGCAACCAAAGGGGTGTATGAATTGGGCTCGGTTTTCAAAGTGTTGACCGTGGCCATGGCGCTGGACAGCGGCGCGACCAAATTGCGCGGCGGTTATAATGCGACGGAACCGATCCGCGTGGCCCGGTTCACCATTCGCGACAGTCACGCTAAAAAACGCTGGTTGTCGGTGCCGGAAATTCTGATCTATTCCTCCAACATTGGTGCCGCCAAGATGGCCTTGGATGTTGGCCGCGATGGTCAGCATAAATACCTTGAACGATTTGGTCTGCTGAGCCAAGCCAGCCTGGAACTGCCCGAGGTCGGGATGCCGATTGTCCCGGCCCGCTGGGGCGAAATTAGCACCATGACCGTCGCCTACGGACACGGCCTGGCCGTTAGTCCGGTACAATTCGCCACGGCCTTCGCGGCAACGGTGAATGGCGGCGTGCTACTACCCGCCACCTTGATCAAGCGCAAGCCGGGCGCGCGTGCGCTTGGTGTACAGGTGATCCGCGCCCAGACCTCGAACCAATTGCGCCGCCTGCTCCGCGCGGTGGTCGAAAAGGGCACCGGGCGCAAGGCTGAGGCACCGGGTTATCTGGTTGGCGGCAAAACCGGTACTGCGGAAAAAGCCGGCGTGGGCGGCTACCTCCGCAATGCCTTGATCTCTTCCTTTGTTGCGGCCTTTCCCATGACGGCGCCGAAATATGTCCTGTACCTGTTGCTGGACGAACCGCAGGGTGACGAGGAAACCCACGGCTACGCCACTGCCGGCTGGACCGCGGCGCCGCTGACCGGGCGGGTCGTTAGCCGGATTGCGCCAATCCTGGGGGTTCGACCCGTTGACGACGGGGGCGCGCTTATCCAGCGGGCGATGGCGTTGCCGCTTGCGTCCATGCAGGGCAGAGGCCAGGACGTTGCGGTTAACTGAACTCATGGGGAATGGAATGGGCCAGTTGGCGGATAGGGAAATTGTTGGGCTGACGGCTGATAGCCGGTTGGTCAAGCCCGGCTATTTGTTCGCCGCCCTGCCTAGCAGTGTTGCCGATAGTTCGATCAATGGCGCCGATTTCATAGCCGACGCGGTCCGCCGTGGCGCCGCCGCGTTATTGGGACCACCCGGTATGGCGGCCACTTTAAAGACATCCGTCGATGTTCCCGTTATTGAGGACGAAGAACCACGCCGCCGGCTATCCCAACTGGCGGCGCGCTTCTTTGCCGACCAGCCTAAAACCATCGTGGCCGTGACCGGCACCGCCGGAAAAAGCTCCATTGTTGAATTTGTCCGGCAGATCTGGGTTGCCTTGGGCCGTTCTGGCGCCAGCCTTGGAACCCTAGGTGTCAATTCAGCGCCCCTCCAGCGCAAACTGGCCCATACCACACCAGATCCGATTATCCTTCATAAGGCGTTGCGGGATCTGGCTGTCGCGGGCGTTGATCATCTGGCGCTCGAGGCCTCCAGCCACGGCCTGGAACAACGGCGGCTCGATGGGGTAAAGGTGATCGCGGCCGCTTTTACCAATCTCTCCCGCGATCATCTGGATTATCATCCCGACGAGGAGGCCTATTTTCAGGCAAAAACGTACCTGTTCAAAACGGTCATGGCGCCGGGCGGTACGGCTGTATTACCCATGGGGTCCGATCTGACCGAGCGCTTGCGCGAACTATGTCAGGCCCGGGGCCATCGCATCGTCACCTTCGGTACGGGTGGCGATATCAATCTGTTGCAGCGCCGGATCGTTGGCGATGGTCAACGCCTGTCTATCGCAGCCTTGGGCCAACAGGCCGAAATGGAGCTGCCGTTGATCGGCGCCTTTCAGGCCGAAAACGTTTTGTGCGCCATTGCACTTGTTCTGGCCTGTGGCGAAGATCCGGATGCGGTACTGACCGCCGCTGCCCGCTTGACCGGCGCGCCGGGCCGCCTTCAGGCAGTCGGTGCCAAGGCAAATGGCGGCCGCGTCTATGTGGATTATTCCCATAAGCCGGAAGCCTTGCGCGCCGCCATTACCGCTCTGCGTCCCCATACGGAAGGTCGGTTGATTGTGGTGTTCGGTTGCGGCGGCGACCGGGACCGGGGCAAACGCCCGCAGATGGGCGCTATCGCCGCGGAACTGGCTGACAAGACAATAGTCACCGATGATAATCCCCGCAGTGAAGATGCGGCTGCCATCCGGGCCGAGATTCTGTGCGGTTGTCCCAATGCGACGGAGATCGGAGACCGCCGCCAGGCGATCAGCACCGCGATCTCCTGGTTGGGTGCCGGCGATGTCTTGCTGATCGCTGGCAAAGGCCATGAGACGGGACAGGAAATTGCCGGAGCCATCCATCCCTTTGACGACAGTGATGTGGCTCGCCGGGTCCTGTCGGGGTCGAGCCCATGATTGCCCCCATGCTTTGGCAAGCCGCGGAAGCTGCTGCCGCGACAGACGGTCAGGGCCAAGGCGATTGGCGGGCCAGCGGTGTCTCCATCGATAGCAGAACCGTCCGGCCCGGCGATCTCTTCGTGGCGATCCAAGGGCCGAATTTCGACGGTCATGGCTTCGTTTTTGATGCCCTGGCACGGGGCGCCGCCGCGGCCATGGTCAGCCATCGTCCCGATAATCTGGGTCCGGGCGCTCCCTTGTTGCTGGTCGGCGATACCTTGGCCGGATTGCAAGCCCTGGGCCGCGCTGCGCGCGACCGCAGTGCTGCCCGGATCGCCGCCGTGACGGGTAGCGTGGGAAAGACGGGCACCAAAGAGGCGCTTTATATGGCCCTGGCGCGAAGCGCCTCCACCCATGCCTCGCTGGGCAATTTGAACAATCATTGGGGCGCGCCTCTCAGCCTGGCTCGGATGCCACCCCAGTGCCGCTATGGGGTTTACGAATTAGGTATGAACCATGCCGGTGAGATCATGCCGCTTAGCCGACTGATCCGTCCCCACGTGGTCATCATCACCAACGTAGAGCCCGTGCATCTGGAGTTTTTCTCGTCGCTCAGCCAGATCGCTGACGCGAAGGCGGAAATCTTTGCGGGCCTGGAGCCTGGCGGGGTCGCCATCCTGAACCGCGACAATGCACATTATGGCCACCTGGAAGCGGCTGCCAAGACGGCAGGCGTCGGCCGGATCATTTCTTTTGGCGCGCATGAGGATGCCCAGGCGCGCTTGATCGGTTTGGCCCAGCATCCCACCTGCAATTGTATCTCTGCCGATATTGAAGGTCAGGCCGTGACCTACAAGGTGGGCGCACCGGGTCGCCATTGGGCCATCAACAGTCTGGCGGTTCTGGCCGCCGTCCGTGCCCTGGGCGCGGATCTGGGACTGGCTGCGTTGGCCATGGCCGAAGTTACGGCGCCCGCGGGACGCGGGCAACGCCATCGTATCATCCTTGGTGATGGCGCGTTGTTGATGATTGATGAAAGCTACAACGCGTCGCCCGCCGCCATGACGGCAGCGATTGAAATGCTTGGCGCGGTTGAGGTCGAGCCCCGGGGCCGGCGTATTGCTGTCCTGGGTGATATGTTGGAATTGGGTTCAACGGCTCCTGATCTGCATGCTGCATTGGCCCCGGCGCTGGTGGCGGCCGGAGTTGACCTGGTCTTTGCCTGCGGCCCCAACATGGCGCGGCTGTTTGATGCCTTGCCCAAGTCCATGCGCGGGGATCACGAGCCAACATCGGCGCAATTGCTGCCAAAGGCCGTGGCCGCGGTCCGACCTGGCGATACGGTGTTGGTCAAGGGCTCTCTGGGCTTGGCGATGGCGCCCATCGTTCAGGCGCTGCGAGGCCTGGGCGAGGCGGAAACGACGACAAACTCTTCTACGGCCATCGGATAGGGGGCAGGCATGCTTTTCAACCTACTTTACCCCCTGGCTGATGAATTTAGCCTGTTCAATCTGTTCCGTTATCTGACTTTCCGAACTGGTGCGGCGGTGATGACGGCGTTGCTTATCAGCTTTATTCTTGGCCCGCCCTTGATCCGCTTGCTGCGCAGCAAGCAGGGCAGGGGACAGCCAATCCGCGAAGACGGACCCGCGCGGCATATCGTGGCCAAGCAGGGCACACCCACCATGGGTGGCTTTTTAATCCTGTTGGCGCTCTCGGTGTCGACCTTGTTGTGGGCTGATTTAAGCAACCGCTTCGTCTGGGCTGTACTGTTGGTCACTGCCGGTTTCGGTTTGATCGGTTTCGCCGATGACTATCTGAAGGTGACCCAGGCAAACGTGCGTGGACTGCCGGGTAAATTGAAGCTGGTGCTGGAACTGATTGTCGCCGCGGTCGCGGCTCTGTGGATCACGTCGTTTCAACCTGGCGCAATCGCCACACATTTGGCCCTGCCGTTTGCCAAGGATCTGCTACTCAATCTGGGCATCTTTTTCATCCCGTTTGCGGCCTTGGTCGTTGTGGGATCGTCCAACGCCGTGAACCTGACCGACGGCCTGGATGGCCTGGCCATTGGGCCTTTGATTATTGCTGGCTCTGCTTTTGCCCTGATCGCGTATTTGACGGGCAACGTGGTGTTTGCCTCCTATCTGCAATTGCACACGGTGCCGGGCGCCGGCGAACTAGCTGTCTATTGCGGCGCGCTGGTTGGGGCCGGGTTGGGATTTCTGTGGTTCAACGCGCCGCCGGCCATGGTGTTCATGGGGGATACGGGCAGCCTGTCTCTTGGCGGTGGACTGGGCGCGGTCGCCGTGGTCACCAAGCACGAGTTAGTGCTCGCCATCATTGGCGGCTTGTTCGTGCTGGAGACAGTATCGGTCATTGTGCAGGTCGCTTCGTTCAAGATGACCGGTCGCCGGGTTTTTCGCATGGCGCCCTTGCATCACCATTACGAGCAAAAGGGCTGGGCCGAACCTACCATCGTGATCCGTTTTTGGATTATTGCCGTTATCCTGGCCCTGATCGGCCTCGCCACCTTGAAGTTGCGTTGAGCGATGATCCCGATTGCCACATATCGAGATAAGACCGTGGCCGTCTTTGGCCTGGGGCGCACCGGTCTGTCCGCGGTTAAGGCTCTGGTGGCGGGCGGTGCGGGGGTGCTGGTTTGGGACGACGAACCGAACCGGCGCCTGGACGCGGTCAGCCTTGGCGCCGAAGCCGTGGCGCCGTCGCCCGAGACCTGGAGGGGTATCGCCGCCCTGGTCTTGAGCCCCGGCGTGCCTTTGACGCACCCGCGACCTCACATGGTGGTCGACCTGGCCAATCGCCTGGGCGCCGAAATACTGGGTGATGTGGAATTGTTTGCCCGTACCCGTCCCGTGGCGGCAATAGCGGCGGTGACCGGCACCAACGGCAAATCCACGACCACTTCGTTGCTGGGTCATATAATATCCAGCACTGGTCGCGCCGTGGAGGTTGGCGCCAATCTGGGCCGCCCGGTACTGGACTTCGATGTCCTGGACGGCGCGGGTGCTTACATTTTGGAGCTGTCGTCCTATCAGATCGATTTGACTAAGGGGCTGCGGCCCCAGGTGGTCGCATGGTTGAATATTAGTCCTGATCATCTGGACCGCCATGGCGGCATGGACGGATATATCGCGGCAAAACGCCGCCTGCTGGAAATGGCCCGCCCCGATGCCACGCTGGTAATTGGCAGCGACGATGAATGGTCGGCACGGCTGTGCCAGGTCATGCGGGCGGCCGGGCGAAAGGTCGTGGAGATATCCATTACCCGCGAAGTGGCGGACGGCATTTTTGCCCACGAGGGTAGGCTGTATCGCGCCGGTCCTGAAATGCCAACCACGCCAATTGCGAACCTGAATGGTATCGAGACCTTGCGTGGCACGCACAATTGGCAAAATGCGGCGGCGGCCTTTGCTGTGGCCGAGGCATTGGGGTTGGCGCCGGAGCAAATTGTCTCGGCGATGGGCGGTTATCCCGGTTTGCCCCATCGTATGGAAGTGGTGGCGCGCCAGGGTGATATCGTCTTTGTCAATGATAGCAAAGCGACCAATGCCGAGGCCGCGGCCCATGCCCTTGCGGCGTACCGGCGGATTTACTGGATTGCCGGAGGCATTGCCAAACAGGGCGGCATTGCCTCGCTGGCGCCCTATTTCTCCAACGTTGTCCGGGCCTTTCTGATTGGCGAGGCAGCAACTGATTTTGCCGGCGGCCTGGGAACGAATCTGGCCCACGAGATATCCGGCGATTTGGCAACCGCCGTGCATGCGGCCTATGACGCAGCAGTTGCGGGGAGGGGCGGGACCGTTCTGTTGTCGCCGGCCTGTGCCAGTTTTGATCAATTCGAGAGCTTCGAAGATCGCGGTGATCAGTTTCGAGCGCTGGCCCGGGAAATTTCCGGCCGGGACAACAGTGGCGGCGATGGTGGCGGCAGTGGCGACAAAAAATATCCGCAGCGTGCATCGGGAGGGGGCCGGTGATTTCATTTGCCCGCACCGACACCTCTATCGTTGGCCGCTGGTGGTGGACGGTTGACCGTTGGACCTTGCTGGCGGTTGCCTTGTTGATTGCCATTGGCGCCTTGCTGACCCTGGCCGCCAGCCCAGCCGTGGCGGAACGCCTGCAACTGCAAAGTCAGCATTTCGTTCTGCGCCAGGCGGTTTTTCTGCCCATGGCCATTGCCGTAATATTCGTTATCTCGTTGATGAGCCCACGCGGCGTGCGGCGTGTTTCAGTGGTCGGTTTTGCCATTAGCCTATTGCTCGTAGTGGCAACCCTGTTTCTGGGACCGGAGATCAAGGGCGCGACCCGTTGGCTACAAATTGCCAGCCTGTCCATTCAGCCATCGGAATTCGTTAAGCCCTGTTTCGCTGTTGTGGCGGCCTGGATGTTGGCGGAACAGCGACGGCGCGAGGGGATGACAGGTGGATTGATCTGCTGCGCCCTGTTTGCTCTGGTAGTGGGGCTATTGATCATGCAACCGGATTTCGGCATGACGGCGGTGGTCGCCGTCGTGTGGTTCGGTCAATGTTTCATCGCCGGCCTGCCGATGATCTGGATTGCGGCACTAGCCGGGCTGGGCCTGATCGGCGCAATCTTGGCCTATGCCTTGATCCCCCATGTGGCCAGCCGTATTGACCGATTTCTGGATCCAGCCAGTGGCGACTCTTATCAGATCGACCGGGCCATGGATGCTTTTGGCCAAGGTGGCTTTTTGGGCCGGGGACCGGGCGAAGGCATGGTCAAACGGGTCCTGCCCGATGCCCATACCGACTTCGTCTTCTCGGTCGCGGGCGAAGAGTTTGGCCTGATCCCCTGCCTGATCATTATAGCCTTGTTCGGCTTTATTACCCTGCGAGGTTTTGCCAGGCTGCTGCGTGAAGAAGATTTCTTCGTTCTATTAGCTACAGCCGGCCTGTTGACTCAGTTTGGTCTGCAGGCAGTGATCAACATCGGCGTCAACCTGAACCTGTTGCCCACCAAGGGTATGACATTACCCTTCATCTCCTATGGCGGGTCGTCCATGCTGGCGCTGGCATTGGCCATGGGTATGGTGTTGTCCCTGACCCGGCGGCGCCCCAATCTCGGGGGGCTGCCATGAGTGGCGCGGCGATGGGATCTATCATGTTGGCGGCGGGTGGAACCGGCGGTCATGTTTTTCCGGCCCAGGCCCTGGCAGCGGAACTGGACCGGCGCGGCCGGGCGGTGGATATCGTGACCGACCGCCGTGGCGTCGATTTCAGTGGCCGCTTTCCGGGTCAGGCCGTCCATCGTATTACTTCCGCCACACCGTCGGGGCGCGCCGGTTTTGGCAAGGTAGTGGCCGTGGCGCGCGTTGCCCTTGGCACCATTCAGGCGCGATGTTTGATTCGCCGGATCAATCCGGCCGCTGTCGTTGGTTTTGGCGGCTATCCGTCCCTGCCCACCATGTTGGCTGCGATATCGCTGTCTGTTCCCCGCGCGGTACATGAACAGAATGCTGTCCTGGGCCGTGTTAACCGCCTGATTGCCTGTCGGGTCGACGCCATAGCGACCTCGTTCCCGGCCACCAAAGGGCTGCCCAGAACTTGCCGCCAGCCAAAACTGGTCACCGGCAATCCAGTTCGCGCTGATGTTCTGGCCTTGGTTGATCAGCCCTATCAGGCGCCGACTCCGGAGGGGCGGTTCCAATTACTGATTTTCGGCGGCAGCCAGGGCGCTCGCCGGTTTAGCGAGGTCATCCCCCAGGCCCTGCTGGCGTTGGCGCCGGAACAACAGCAGCGCCTGCGGGTGGTGCAACAGTGCCGGGCCGAGGACTTGGAGCCGGTGCGCCAGATTTATGCCAAGGCGGGAATCGAAGCTGAAACCGCGGCGTTCTTTAGCGATCTACCGGCCCGCCTGGCTGCTGCGCATCTGGTCATCGCCCGTAGCGGCGCCGGCACCGTCAGTGAGTTGGCGGCTGCGGGCCGACCAAGTCTGCTGGTGCCTTATGCCCATGCCACCGATGATCATCAAACCAGCAACGCTAAGGTTTTAAGTTCGGCTGGTGGCGCCTGGCTGTTGCCCGAGGCGGACCTGACCGTGTCCGAATTGACGGCGCATCTGGTGAAGCTGATGCGGACGCCTGAATTATTGATCGAAGCGGCCCAGGCGGCGCGCGGCAGAGCGCAACCGAATGCCGCAGCGTTGCTGGCTGATCTGGTCTTGGCTTTGGCCGCCGGTGGCGTGCACGGGAGGGCGGCGGCATGAGGGCATTGCCACTGGATATCGGGGTTATCCATTTCGTCGGAATCGGCGGGATCGGCATGAGCGGTATTGCAGAGGTCATGCATAATCTGGGTTATCGCGTACAGGGCAGCGATCAGTCGGAAGGCGCCAATGTCAGCCGCCTGCGCGCCTTGGGCGTTAAAGCGAAAATCGGCCATGTGGCGGCGAATTTGGGCGAGGCACGGGTCGTGGTGATCTCGTCGGCGGTACAGCCCGACAACCCGGAGGTCCTGGCGGCGCGCGAAGCAATGATCCCGGTGGTGCGCCGGGCCGAGATGCTGGCCGAACTGATGCGCCTGAAATGGGCTATTGCCGTTGGCGGCACACACGGCAAAACAACCACTACATCGATGATCGCGGCGATCCTTGATCAGGCTGCCTATGATCCGACGGTAATCAACGGCGGCATTATCAATGCCTATGGTACCAACGCCAGGTTAGGCGATGGCGACTGGATGGTGGTGGAAGCCGACGAAAGCGATGGCAGTTTCACCAAGTTACCGGCGACCATCGCCGTGGTTACAAATATAGATCCTGAACATCTGGATTTCTATGGTGACTTCGAGACCGAGCGGGCGGCCTTTCAAGGTTTCATCGAAAACATCCCATTCTATGGCTTCGCGGTGATGTGTCTGGATCACACGGAGGTGCAGGCGCTGATCGGACGAATTTCGGACCGGCGCATCGTGACTTATGGCTTTAGTCCCCAAGCCGCGGTGCGCGCCGTTGATGTTAGTGCGGACCCGACCGGTATGCGGTTTGATGTCGTTCTGACTGACCGGGCCAGCAATGAAACCCGTGTGGTGCAAGGGTTCCACCTGCCGATGCATGGGAAACACAACGTCTTGAATGCGTTGGCGGCGATTTCCGTCGGTCACGAAATGAAGATCGCCGATGATGTCCTGCGCTCGGCCCTGGCGGGTTTCGCAGGGGTGAAGCGTCGCTTCACCAAAACTGGCGTGGCGGGCGGCGTTTCAGTGATCGACGATTATGGCCATCATCCGGTCGAAATCGCAGCCGTCTTGCAGGCTGCCCGCGCCGCCTGTGACGGTCACGTCATCGCCGTGGTTCAGCCTCACCGTTTCACCCGACTGCGCGATTTGTTTGAAGAATTCTGCACTTGCTTCAATGACGCCGACACAGTGGTGGTGGCCCACGTGCATGCCGCCGGCGAAACGGCGATCGAAGGCGTGGACCGTGATGCCCTGGTCCAGGGACTGACTGCCCGGGGGCATCGCCGGGTGTTGGCCTTGGATAAGCCGGAAGATTTGCCGGCTTTGATCGCCCCCCATGCGCGCGCCGGCGACATGGTGGTCTGCCTGGGTGCCGGCACAATTACCACCTGGGCCAACGCTTTGCCGGCGCAACTGGCGCCCTTGCTCGCGGCGTGCAAGACGTCGGGCGGTGCCGGATGATGGCGGCCCGGCTTCCTGACGCCACTTTGGTATGCCGCCTGCCGTCGGTGCGTGGCCGCTATATCGAGAACGTGGATCTGTCCGGCAGCACATGGTTCCGGGCGGGCGGGTCAGCGGATGTCGTCTTCCGTCCCGCCGATACGGCCGATCTGGCGGCATTCCTGACGGCCTGTCCCGGCGATGTCCCCCGCACAGTACTGGGACTTGGTTCAAATTTGTTGATCCGGGATGGCGGCGTGCGGGGCGTGATCATTCGGTTGGACAAATCCTTTAGCGGGATTGAGGTCGACGGCACAACAGTCACGGCTGGAGCTGGCGCCTTGGATGTGAATTTGGCCCGGGTCTGCCGCGATGCCGGACTGGTCGGGTTTGAGTTTTTGCGCGGCATTCCGGGCACTGTAGGCGGCGGTTTGCGCATGAATGCGGGCGCCTATGGCCGGGCGATTCGTGATGTGCTGGTTTGGGCAGAGGCGGTCGATGGAGCCGGAACCTTGCGCCGGGTAGCGGTCGATGAGTTGGACTTGAGCTATCGCCATTGTGGCGCGCCGGAGGATTGGATATTTACTGCTGCCGGGTTCCAGGGTGAGTTGGGCGACCGCGCGGACATCAGCATCCGCATGCAGGACATACGCCAGGCACGTAAAGCTAGCCAGCCGGTCAATACCCGCACCGGCGGCAGTACTTTCAAGAATCCAGACGGCGACAATCCCAACAGCAGCAAAGCTTGGGAACTGATCGATCAGGCCGGCTGCCGGGGCTTGGTGCGTGGCGGCGCCAAGGTGTCGGAGCTGCATTGCAATTTCCTTATCAATACCGGCGGCGCGACCGCCGCCGATCTGGAAGCTCTGGGCGAAGAAGTCCGCCGCCGGGTTCAGGCGCACAGCGGCGTCATGTTGCAATGGGAAATTCGCCGAATTGGCGAACATGCTCCTGATCGCGCCCCTGAATTGATCTTGACAGAGGTGGCGCCATGAATGGCCATGTCGCGGTGCTGATGGGCGGTTGGTCTGCCGAACGCGAGGTGTCGCTAAGCTCCGGCGCGGCCTGCGCCAGGGCACTGCGCGATGGTGGCTATCAGGTAAGCGAAATCGATGCCGGGCCCGATTTGGCCAACCGCTTGACGGAAATGAAGCCCGAAGTCGTATTCAACGCCCTTCATGGCCGCTGGGGTGAGGACGGCTGTGTCCAGGGTCTATTGGAGTTCATGGGTTTGCCCTACACCCATTCCGGTGTTCGCGCCTCGGCCGTCGCGATGCACAAACCATCGTCGCTGGAGGTTTTTCGGGCCCATGGCATCCCCTGTGCTGAAAGCCGTCTGACAACGGCGGCCGCGGTTAACGCGCAAGACCCGCTGCCCCGTCCTTACGTAATCAAGCCGCCCAGCGAAGGTTCCACCTTTGGCGTCCGGATTATCCGCAGCGGCGACAATGCCCCGCCCATCGGCGCGGACTGGCGATTTGGCGATGCGGTTCTGGCAGAGCGCTTCATCCCTGGGCGGGAACTGACCGTCGCAGTGATGGACGGCCGGGCCCTTGGCGTCACCGAGATCAAGACCAATGACGGTTTCTACGACTATGATGCGAAATATTCCGTGGGCGGATCACAGCACCTGATACCGGCGCCAATTCACGCGGAATGCTACGCTCTGGCCGTGGCCTTGTCCGAACGGGCCCATAATGCATTGGGCTGTCGTGGGGTTAGCCGCGCTGATTTTCGCTATGACGATACCCAGGGAGAGCCTGGTGCGCTCTATATGTTGGAGGTCAATACCCAACCGGGCATGACGCAGACGTCGCTGGTGCCGGAGCTCGCCGCCTATTGCGGTATCGACTTCACTGCCCTGGTGGCTTGGATGGTGGAGGATGCCGGATGCGCGCGTTGATGCAACCATTCAGGCAGGCGAACGGCAAGGCTGGACCAACGCGTCGGCGTGCCGTGCGCGGACGGACGCAGCGTTGGTCGCCGTGGCGGCGCAAAGCGGTGCTGCTGCTGATCCCCGTCATGATGGCGGCGTGGGGTTTCGGTGCCTGGGAGCTTAAACAAAGCGGGATTGTAGCCTCGGCGATGTCAACGGCAAGCGCCAAACTGGCGGTCTGGGGTGACCGCCAGATGGTGCGGGCAGGGTTGACCGTCCGGCATGTGTTTGTCACCGGGCGGGGTGAAACCAGCAAGCCGCAAGTATTGGGCGCGATGGGTGTGCGCAACGGCCAATCGATCCTGAGTTTTAATCCGGTCGAGGCACGGCGGAAATTGCTGCAATTGGGCTGGATCGAGACAGCCCGGGTCGAACGCCGGCTGCCCGATACCATCGTGGTGCATTTGAGTGAGCGCAAGGCGTTGGCCCTTTGGCAGCACAAGGGCCGGCATGTTCTGATAGATCGTGGCGGTAAACCAATCACCCGATACAACCTCGCGCGCTTTGCCCATCTGCCGGTTGTCGTGGGCCAGGACGCACCAGCTGCGGCAGCCGCCCTGATCGATATGCTGGCGCAAAAGCCGGCGTTGTTTGCCCGCGTCCAAGCGGCGGTGCGGATTGGCTCACGTCGTTGGGACGTGCGTTTGAAGAATGGCATCAACGTGCATCTGCCCGAGACTCAAGCCGCGGATGCCTGGGGTCGATTGGCCGAGTTGGTCGCCGAGCACCGTATCTTTGAACGGGATGTGGCGGCCATCGACCTGCGTCTGCCCGATCGCCTTGTTTTGCGTCTGACACCAGAAGCCGCAGCCAAGAAAAATAAGAACGGGAAGGAAACCTGATATGGCCGTTGGCAAAAATGACCTGATCACTGCATTGGATATTGGCAGTACCAAGGTCTGTTGCTTTATCGCCCGGTCTGACGGCGTCGGCGGCATGCGGGTAATTGGCATAGGCCACCAGGTCGCGAAAGGCATGCGCGCAGGCACCGTTGTGAATATGGACGCAGCCGAGGAGGCAGTGCGTGGGGCAGTGGACGCGGCCGAGCGCATGGCCAAGGAGCGAGTTGACCGTGTGCTGTTGAGTTTTTCCGGCGGTCGACCCGCCTCACGTCTGATCGATGTGGAAACCGATATTGCCGGCCATGAGATCGGTGAGCGCGACCTGAAGCGCGCCGTAGCCCAGGCTCATCTGTTGGCGCGGCGCGGTAGTGAAGGGCGGGAAATATTGAACGCCATTCCCGCCGGTTATTCCATCGATGGCACGCCAGGCTATCGCGAGCCGCTCGGCATGTTCGGTTCCCGGTTGGGGTTGCGTCTGCATGTTGTATCCGTCGCCGCGGGTCCGCTGCGAAACTTAAGGCTTTTAGCTGAACGCTGCCATCTGGAAATAGTCGCTCTGGTGGTGGCGCCTTATGCCTCTGGTCTATCGACTCTGGTTGAGGATGAAATGGATTTGGGCGTGACCTTGATTGATATGGGCGGCGGCAGCACCGATGTCGCGGTTTTTTACGACGGTCATATGATCCATACGGATCAGGTGCCCGTCGGCGGCAATCATGTCACCAATGATATCGCACGTGGCCTTTCCACCTCCAGCGCCCATGCCGAGCGACTGAAGACGTTGCACGGCAGTGCTGTTGCGGGACCGGATGATGAACATGCCATGGTCAGCGTGCCCAGGGTCGGGGAAAGCGGCGCAGATGCGGAGCAACAAATTCCTCGCTCGATGCTAATTGGCATTATTCAACCCCGGATCGAGGAAACCCTAGAACTGGTGCGCGATCGTTTGCAGGCCTCAGGCCTGGCGCGGACCGCTGGGCGGCGCGCGGTGTTGACGGGCGGTGGCGCCCTGTTGACCGGGGTGCGGGAACATGCGGCCCGGGTTTTGGACAAGCAGGTTCGGGTCGGCCGCCCACTGGGCGTCCATGGCCTGGCGGAAGCGACTGAAGGGCCGGCTTTCGCCTCTGCCGCGGGACTGCTGGCCTATGCCGGGCATGGTCCCGGCCAGCAGCATATGGAACCGGTCGGCGAAGCCGCCACGGGAGCGGGGCGGATACACCGCTTGGGCCGCTGGTTCAAGGAGAACTTTTAGCCGTGAAAATTTTAATTACGCAGATGTCAACAGCAAGCCGGGTGGACCAGAAGATGAAGCCGTTAGCCAAATTAGCAGTAGACCACGATTTAACAGAGTTCGCCGAAATCAATCCCATTTCAACCAACCGACGCAATATCGCATTGCGCACCGGAGCCGATAGGTAGAGGAGACCTGAGCCATGACCATCAACCTAAATGCCCCACAATTGACAGAGCTGAAGCCACGTATCGTGGTGATTGGGGTCGGCGGTGCCGGCGGTAATGCTGTCAACAATATGATTTCCTCCGGCCTGGAGGGGGTCGAATTTATTGTCGCCAATACCGATGCTCAAGCGCTTTCGCAAAGCACGGCGGAACGGCGCATCCAGTTGGGTGCGAGCATCACACAGGGCCTGGGCTGTGGTGCCCGCCCAGACGTTGGCCGCGCTGCCGCGGAAGAAGCGATCGATCAGATCCTAGATCATATGGCCGGCACCCATATGGCCTTCATCACCGCTGGTATGGGGGGAGGCACCGGTACCGGCGGCGCACCCGTTATCGCCGAGGCCTTGCGCGCCCAGGGCATTCTAACCGTGGGCGTGGTGACCAAGCCATTTCAATTCGAAGGCGGGCAGCGTTTGCTGGCTGCGGAGCGCGGCATTGATGAACTGCAATCCTTTGTCGATACTCTGATCGTGATCCCGAACCAAAACCTATTCCGGATCGCCAATGAAAAAACCACCTTTGCCGATGCCTTCGCCATGGCCGACAATGTACTGCATTCCGGTGTCCGGGGCATCACCGATCTAATGGTCTTGCCCGGCTTGATCAATCTGGATTTCGCCGACGTCAAGACGGTGATGGCGGAGATGGGTAAAGCCATGATGGGCACGGGCGAGGCGGAAGGCGAAAACCGCGCTATCGAAGCAGCCGAGGCGGCGATCTCAAATCCGTTGCTTGATGATGTTTCCATGCAGGGGGCCCGTGGCGTTTTGATCAACATCACCGGTGGCATGGACTTGACCTTGTACGAGGTTGACGAAGCCGCCAACCGAGTCCGTCAGGAAGTGGATCCGAGCGCGAACATTATCGTCGGTTCGGCGTTGGATGACAGTCTCAATGGCCGCATGCGGGTCTCTGTGGTGGCGACCGGGATCGAGATCGAGGAAGGCGCCCGACGCCCGCTGATTACGCTGCCGCGTCTTGCCGCGGTAGCTGGGCGCCCCATATCGAGCGAAATGACAGTGGCACCTTTAGAGGCCGCATCAGTTGCGGTGGCATCCGAATCGCCATCTTTGCCTGCCGTTGAAGCCGAGGCCGCGGTGGCGGTCGCGGCTGCGGTGGCAGCCATCGCAGAGGCCGTGCCTGAAACCGCCGCAAATTTGGCGCCGCCAAAGATGGAAATGTCGCCAGCCTTGCCGTCGAACTTGGCCCAGCGGGTCCCGGCGCCGAAGCCACCTCAGGCGGAGCCGGAGCCCATGGCCTCACGGGTCCCGCATGCCGCGGACGTCAATGTAGCGGATGCGCCCTTTATCGCGCCGCCTGCCAACCGCCCGGAGAAGGACCGCAGCGTGTTGCATCGACCCGACCCGCTGGCGGAGGCGGAAGCCCTGAATCCTACGGACCAGCCAACTAGGCGCAAGGGCCGGGGTTTCTCTCTATTCCGGCGCAAAAACGCGACCGAATCGTCGTCACTGACGGCAACAGTCCAAGTGCAGCCCCGGTTCGAATCGCCCGGACCGGAAAGAATGCGCCCGGCGACGGCGCCCGATATCAATCGGGAGACCCCGCCGCCCGCGCCGCGCGAGGCTGCGGAACAAACCCTTGCGACGACGCCGGAAAGGACATTCCCGGACCCGGCCCGGCCCCTGGCGCCGCTGCAAACCGAAGAGGACCTGCTTGAAATTCCGTCATTTTTACGTCGGCAGGCCAATTAGGGCACAGGCGGCGCCCGGCCACCGTATTAACCATGTTTCGTGGGATTGGCGCCGTAATGAAATGTAACAAAGTTTGATTTGAGCATCTTGGGATCGGTTGCTAATAACCTGACCCAAGGTGTTCTCTTTTAAGGATAATTCGATTTCGTGCAGGTATCCGAACGCGCAGCTTAATGGATGCGGTCAGGAAAATTAGCGCGAAATGTAAAGCAGTCGACAGAGTGACGATAGTACAGAGTGGCGACAGTGTAGAGCGTAAAGCGCATTCCGAATACTCAAAATGCGAAATACAAATATTAGAACTGGTGAGTAAGTGTGAAGCGGATTGAAGACGTGGACCCTAAGCAGCAACATACACTGAAGAATGCGATCAATTGCTCAGGCGTGGGCCTGCACAGTGGCATTAAGGTTACCATGTGTCTGCGTCCGGCTCCGGCCCATACGGGGATCGTCTTTCACCGCACAGATATTTGCGTGGCGGCCGTGGATACTCTTAAGGATGCAGTAGCGGCGGTCCCTGGGGATACTGTCAAAAGCGCCGACGTATTGGCCGGCTGGGATACGGTCAGCGATACCGTCATGTCGACCACGGTACAAAATGCCGCTGGCGTGAAAGTAAGCACCATTGAGCATCTGATGGCGGCGCTGGCCGGGTGCGGCATCGATAATGTCCGGGTTGAGTTGGATGGCCCAGAGGTGCCCATCATGGATGGATCTTCCGCGCCATTCGTATTCTTGATCGAATGTGCTGGTCTGGCGCCGCAACAGGCGCGTCGCCGGTGGATCCGTGTTTTACGCCGGGTGGAGATCGAGGATGGTAAATGCCGGGCTGCGCTGGTGCCCTCCGATGGGTTTTCGGTTTCGCTGCAGATTGATTTCGACAGTCCGGCAATCGTGGAGCAATCCGGCTTCTTCGATCTGCACAACGGCGGCTTCAAACGGGATATTTGCCGCGCCCGTACTTTTGGTTTCGAGCACGACGTCAGCCGCCTGATGGATCTTGGTTTAGGCCAAGGCGGTTCGCTGGACAATGTTGTGGTGGTTGGACGGGACAACGAAATCATGAACGAAGGCGGCCTGCGCTATGGCGATGAATTCGTCCGTCACAAAGTATTGGACTGCGTTGGCGATTTTTACCTCGCCGGGGGGCCCATGTTGGCGCATTTCGCGGGCCAATGTACCGGTCATAGCAGCAATAATCAGCTTTTGCGGAAACTATTTTCCGATCCGTTGAACTGGGAATACAGCTACGAACGAGCCCTGCCATCCAGTAGTCCCATCGAGGTCTGGACCCAGCCTATGGCTGCGACGGGCAGCGCCGTTGACAACGAAGACGCCGTGATCGCGGCTACGGCCTGAACCGGTTCACTTCTGCCTTGGTCGCTCCCGCGACGGAAGTCAGTTCATTTTTTAACGCAACATTTATGTGAAGTACCACCAGGAGCCTCCATTGCCCCTAAGCGATCCCGCGCCGCGCGCCCTGTCCCATACCCGTGTTCTTGATTTAAGAGCTTACGAACGCCAGGATGGCCTGTGGGATATTGAAGGTCATATTACCGACATGAAGGAGGACGACTATAGCATGCTGGATAGCGAACGCACGGCGGATCAACCGGTGCACGATATGTGGCTGCGTCTTACCATCGATACTGATTTAGTGGTCCGCGCGGCGGAAGCCCAGATGGACGTGGGCGCCCATGGCCCTTGTCCACTGGCGGCGCCAAATTACAGCCGCTTGCAGGGTTTGAAAATGGGGTCTGGCTGGAACCGTGCTGTTCGTGAGCGTTTGGGCGGAGTGACAGGCTGCACTCATTTGAACGAGCTGCTGGCGCAAATGGCCACCACGGCCATGCAATCCCTTTTCGAGGTCGTGGAAAATATGGACCCCAATGACACCGGCCGCCGTTCCCTCAGCCCCAGTCTGCGCAATTCATGCTATGCCTATGCGTTGAATAGTCCCTACGTCCGCGATTATTTTCCGGATGATTATCAAGCCGACTAGACTATTTTCGAGGTTGACTTACCCACACTCACGCCCTCCCGACCACCCCCAGTAGCTTTTGGCATCATAGTCTTGTGGGGGGTCGGACGGCATAGGCCAAATAATTCACCCTGGCATCACGCGATAGTTGCCATTCCCCCTGGCGGGGCAAATAGCGCATGCCGGCGATATGCCGCAATTCCGCGCCGGACCGGCGCAAATATCGGCCCAGTTCCGCCGGCTTACGGAAACGTTGCCAGTCGTGGGTGCCCACGGGTAACCAGCGCAGCACATATTCGGCGCCCAGTATGGCGGTAATGAAAGATCGCGGCGTACGGTTCAAAGTTGCCAACAGCAATACGCCGCCAGGTCGAGTCAGATCGACCAGCGCCGCAATAAAACCGGCGACATCTGCTGTATGTTCAATTACCTCCATGCTGACGACGGCATCGAATTGCGCTCCCGAGGCGGCCAAATCTTCCGCCGCCATGGTCCGGTAATCCACCTCGACTCCCAACGCTTGAGCATGTGCATTAGCGGTGGCAATATTCTCGGCCCCCGCATCAATGCCCATAACCGACGCGCCCATACGGGCGAATGGTTCCGCTAGCAGGCCGCCACCACAGCCCACATCCAACAGCCGCAGTCCGGTCAGGGGGCGGAGGTCACCGACGTCCAGGTCAAAATGGTGGCATAGGCGCATTCGGCTGTACTGCAAGCGCGTCGGGTTGAGGCGATGCAGGGGCGCCATGGGTCCATCGGCGTCCCACCATTGCGCCGCCATCCGCTCGAAGCGGTCGATTTCTGTTGGGTCGATGCTGGCGGCCTGGCCCATAATTTCTGCCTTTTGCATTCAGCTACTGTACTATCCGAGGACGATTGTCGGCGCAAGCGATGGAGGGCGCGGAGATGGCGGCGGCGGAGGTATTGATACTGGATCTTGTTGAATGGATAGGTGTTCAACCAAGAAGCTATGACGACGTCATGGCGGCTTGGCGGACATCCTGCCCCCGGCTCACGATTTGGGAGGATGCGGTTGACCGGAAACTGTTGACCCGCGAGTATCGGCATGGCATCGGGGCAATGGTGCATATTACCCCGGCAGGCCGAACGCTGCTCGCTGCCGCGGGACGTATGCCCTAAATGCCCGGCCTTTGGATGGCTCGCCACCGCGGCTCTAGACCATTTTCGAGGTTGACTTACCCATCCGTTCCCTCTCCCGACCACCCCCGGTAGCGCTTGGGATCATAATCCTGTGGGTGGTCGGGAGGGGGAACGGATGGCACGGCAACTCGATGAGTATCGAAAATGGTCTATTAGCAGCTTTGCGAGTTAATTTGGCCTTGGGTATGACGAATCGCATGGTACAGCACTGTCTCCATCACTTGTAAGCGTTAAGACCTTTGAGTATGTATAGCCGCCCCACCGGCGGCGCAGATCCGGTGGGTGCGCGGCATTGGGCGGCTGGAACCGCCGGGTGAGGGTATGGCACGTATTGTTATGAAATTTGGCGGCACGTCGGTAGCAGACGTGGAGCGCCTGCGGCGTGTTGCTGAAACGGTGTCAAAGGCGGTTGCCGCCGGCGATCAGGTCGCTGTGGTATTGTCGGCCATGGCTGGCACCACCAATCAGCTGGTTGAATGGACCCAGGCCATCAGCAAGCTGCATGATGCGCGGGAATATGACGTAGTGGTTTCTTCCGGCGAACAGGTTACCATCGGGCTGTTGGCAATAGCGCTGCACGAAAAGGGTATATCAGCGCGTTCCTGGCTGGGCTGGCAAATACCGGTCCGCACCGATGGCGTGCATGGCAGCGCCCGTATCGAAGACATTGATGGCGCTGAAATCATCCGGCGCATGGAGTTGGGTGAGGTTGCCGTTGTAGCGGGCTTCCAGGGGGTGGCCGCGACCAATCGCGTTACTACATTGGGGCGGAGCGGTTCCGACACCACGGCCGTCGCCCTGGCCGCCGCGCTTAAGGCAGACCGCTGTGACATCTACACGGATGTTGATGGTGTCTATACCGCCGATCCCCGCATCGTGACGGCGGCCCGAAAGCTTGATAGAATTACCTACGAAGAAATGCTGGAAATGGCATCCCAGGGCGCCAAGGTGCTGCAAACCCGATCGGTCGAACTGGCCATGAACCACCGGGTGCGGGTGCAGGTACTTTCCAGTTTTAACAATACCCCCGGTACGTTAGTCGTTGACGAGGATGAAATCGTGGAACAAGCGGTAGTCAGTGGTATTACCTATGCCAGCGACGAGGCCAAGGTAACCCTTTTGCATGTGTCCGACCGGCCCGGTGTGGCGGCGGCGGTTTTCGGGCCATTGGCAGCGGCTAATGTTAATGTGGACATGATCGTCCAAAGCGCCTCGCCCGATGGTTCCCGCACCGATATTACCTTTACCGTGACGCGGGGCGAACTGCCCCGGGTCGAGGCAATTTTGGCTCAACATCAGGCGGCTATCGGCTTTCAGGAGATTATCTCCGACGGTGATGTCGTCAAGGTCTCCGTGATCGGCGTCGGCATGCGCAGCCATGCTGGCGTGGCCCAGAAAATGTTCGCCGCGCTGGCCGAGAAAGGCATCAATATCCATGCTATCTCGACCTCCGAAATTAAGATCTCGGTTCTGATCGGCGCGGAATATACTGAGTTGGCCGTGCGCAGCTTGCATTCTGCATACGGGTTGGACGCGGTTTGAGCGCGTTTACAAAATTCTTGCCGATCCCTGATTCGGATCGGTTCCGGCGGGGGCGGCACACTTGAACACCGCGGTACCAACGGCGCCATCGGGACCACGTATTCTGCTGCGCCGGTTGCGCCAGGTGATGGCCGGTCCGGGCACCGCCCAGGAGCGGATGAATCAATTAGTCGTCGCCATCGCCGCCAACATGGTGGCTGAAGTCTGCTCGATCTATTTATTGCGCGATGGGGCGTTGGAATTATTCGCCACCGAGGGTTTGAAGCGGAGCGCCGTACACGAAACCACCCTGCGGATTGGCGAAGGCCTGGTTGGCCAGATCGCACAATTGGCCAGGCCCGTGGCCTTGTCCGACGCACGCTCCCACCCCAATTTCGCCGCCCGCCCGGAAACAGGCGAAGAAGAGTATCATTCCCTTATGGGGGTGCCGGTGTTGCGTGGCGGTCGAGTGGTGGGCGTGCTTGTGTTGCAAAACCGGACAAACCGGACCTATTCCAATGACGAGGTTGAGGTCATGCAGACCATCGCCATGGTCCTGGCGGAGATGGTTGGCGGCGCTTTGCAGGAAGAAATTCCAGGTGCTGGTACGCTGGGTACCGATGGTTTGCCGAGGCGTCTGGCCGGACTGTCCCTGAATGAGGGTTTGGCCCGTGGCGTAGCTGTATTGCACGAACCCCGCATCGTAGTGGAGCAGCACGTTGCCGACGATATCGACGTTGAGGCAAGGCGCCTGAATACGGCCGTTGCCGAGCTTCGCATCCAGGTTGATGGCATGTTGCAGGCGGCCATTGCGGAACCTAGTGGTGAATCTCGGGATATCCTAGAGACCTACCGGATGTTCGCCCATGACAAGGGCTGGATGGCCCGTATGCACGAAGCTGTTCAAAGCGGCTTGACGGCCGAGGCGGCTGTGGAACGGGTTCAGGTCGAAACCCGTGTCCGGATGTCGGAAATTGCCGATGCCTATTTGCGCGAGCGGTTGCACGATTTGGAAGATCTGTCTAATCGGCTTATGCGCCATTTGACCTATAGCGGCGGGCAAAAGACCGATGACGATTTGCCTGACCAGGCCGTCGTGGTGGCCTGGAACATGGGGCCGGCGGAATTGCTGGACTACGACGTCACCAGGGTCAAGGCCTTGGTGTTGGAAGAGGGCTCGCCGACCTCGCACGTTGCAATCGTTGCACGGGCTTTGCAAATCCCTGTCATTGGCCGCTTGGATCATTTGCTCGACATAGTGGAAAGCGGCGACGATTTGGTCGTCGACGGCGATAATGGGCAGCTATTTGTACGCCCCGGCGCGGATGCCTTGGCTGCCTTCAGTGCTAATCTGGAATTGCGCCAGGCCAAGGCGGCGCAATATGCCGCGCTGCGGGACCAGCCGGCGGTAAGCAAGGACGGCACCCGAATTCAGCTTAACTTGAACGCCGGATTGCTGACGGATCTACCGCATTTGGATGAGACCGGGGCCGATGGTATCGGTCTGTATCGAACTGAACTACATTTCATGGTCCGAGCCACCCTGCCCACGGTGTCAGTACAGACCGAGTTCTATAGCCAGGTTATGGATCAGGCCCGCGACCGGCCAGTGGTTTTTCGTACACTTGATGTGGGGGGCGACAAGATGTTGCCCTACTTGACCCGCCATGACGACGAACAGAACCCGGCCATGGGTTGGCGCGCGATCCGCCTATCCCTGGACCGACCAGTCTTGCTGCGCATGCAAATCAGGGCTTTGTTGAAGGCGGCCGCAGACCGGCCGTTGGCCATCATGTTTCCCATGATCGCTGAAGTTGCCGAATTTAGGGCGGCGCGCGGTTTGCTGCAGCGCGAGGTCGAACGTCAGCACCGTATGGGTGAATTGGGTCCCTCATCCCTTCAGGTTGGGACCATGTTGGAAGTGCCTAGTTTGGCCTGGCAGTTGGGCGCCCTATTGCCGATGGTCGATTTCGTCTCTATCGGCAGCAATGATTTGATGCAGTTTCTTTTTGCCTCGGATCGGGGCAATCCACGGCTGGCCAACCGCTATGACGAATTAAGCCCGGCGGCCCTGTCGATCGTGCGCGACATCGTGCAGCGTTGTAATGCCGCTGATGTGCCCGTCAGCCTATGTGGCGAGGCGGCGGGGCGGCCAATCGATGCCATGGCTTTTATTGGTTTGGGTCTGCGAAGTATTTCCATGCGCGCGGCCTCCATTGGTGCGGTAAAAATGATGATCCGCAGTCTGGATCTGCCCACTTTGCAGGCGTTTATGGAGGATGTTTATAATTCGCCGGAGCACAGCCTGCGCGCGGCCTTGACGAAGTTTGCGGAAGACCAGGGCGTTGCCATATAAACTGTTGCGTTTGCTTGAGTTTTTTTTAACTGTTAGAACTTATTATGAAGTTATCCACAGGGGCTTGCCGCCAAGATGATAAGCGGTGCGCGGACTGTGGGACGCGGTGTCATTGACTCCGCCAGCAGGACTTAATCTGAAAGAAGTTGCCATGACTGATCGAAAGATTATGGATGAATGGCCTGGGAATGAACCACGAGGCGGCAAGGATGGCTGGCGGCGCGGGAACGCGCGCGGCCTCCATTTGCAACAGATTGTGGAACCGGGTGATGAGGAAGTCTACAGCGGCATCGGCACTGAATTACAAGCCGAGCGGCAACGGCAGAAGCTTTCCTTGGCGGAAATTGCGAATGCGTTGCGTATCCAGCAGGCGCACTTGCTGGCGTTGGAAGAAGGCCGCACCGATGATTTGCCGGGGCCGACCTATGCTATCGGCTTTCTCCGCACTTATAGCGAATTTCTAAATCTTGATGGCGATGAAGTCATCCGCCAGTTCAAGCGCGAGGCAACTTTTGTCTCAGTGGAACGTCGTTTAGCATTACCCGAACCACTCGATGAAGCCCGCCGTCCGGGCCTGCGGTTGGCGCTGGTATCATTGCTGGTCGCGGGTACAGTCTACGGCGGTTGGATTTTTTTGGAGCGACAGGGGCTATTGCCGATTGAAGTGGTGGCCGAACCGCCGGAACGTTTGGTACCCTATCAGACAGCGACGGATACTGCAGCGACGGCGGATAAGAAGAATGCCGCAGATCCATCCGCGACACAGCCCGCATCGACGCCCGCGCACGAGGCGGTTGCTGATAATACCATTAGCAACAGTATTTCCACGGCGACGCCCAATATTGGTCCTGTCGCAAACACCGTCGACACAGGAACCGAGGAACCTCAGGCAAGCGAGTCTGATCCCAAGATTGCCAACGCTGACACGAGGGCGCCGGAGGTCGCACCTGACGCAACGCCAGAGGCGACAGCGGAGGTTGCAGACGGGACGCGGCCTATTGAACCGGCCCAGTCCGCGCCGCCGCTGGTCGCTGAGGAGGCGGTGGGTCAGACGGCGATCACGGCGATACCGGGGCCGGGCGAGGGTGGACGCGCTGCTGCGCCGGACGTCAGCGGCCCGGTCAACACCGCTGAGATGCCAGTATCTGCGAGTATGGCGGCAACAGCGGACTCCTCGGCTGCTCCCGTTTCTCCCGATGCCATGGTCAGGACGGGCAAGCCGGCGCCCGAGGATCCAACCGGCCCCGCCTTGGCTGTGGACGACTCCGTGCGGGCGCAATCTGTCGCGCCAGAACCTGCAGCACCATTGCCTGATGCCGGTGGGGTGGATGCCGTCCCGGCCATGCCATTGGTCCAGACGGCCATTGATCCGCCGCCGGCGCCTGCCGCGCCTTCAGCATCGGTCCGTTCTCTGACGCAAGGAGCCCGCGAAGATGCGTCCAACAGTGATGCGAACGGTACATTCAAGGCGGCTGTGCCGGTCGGCTTGAGCTATCGTCCGCAAGTCTATGGTGCCTCGAACCGCGATGTTCGGGTGGTGCTTCGCGCGCGGGCCGAATCCTGGGTCCAGGTCCAGGGTGCGAATAATGAGTTGCTTCTGACCCGTATGTTACGGGCTGGCGATAGTTATCACGCTCCGAACCGCGATGATTTAATACTGATGACGGGTAATGCGGGGGCTATCGAGGTCATGGTGGATGGTGTGTCCATAGGCGCTCTGGGGCCAATTGGGCAGGTTCGCCGCGACATTAGATTGAGTGCAGACTCTCTGCATGTGGAATTGCGACCCACGTCCGACTCCAGTCCTTAATATTCTGACGAAGAAATGTTCATCTGTTATTTCCCGCCTCGAATTCCGATATTGCCTGTTATCGGGAACAATTAGTTGCTATTGCATCGGTCAGGCTGGAGCGTACCGTTTTATCTGGCCGATTTCATGCGCGCCACATTTATTCACCCAGTGTCTGGGATCAAATTATGAGCCTACGTCCCTATCGCGATATCCAACGCCGGAACTGCCGCCAGGTTCAGGTTGGCAACGTTTCCGTCGGCGGCGACGCTCCGATTTCCGTGCAATCCATGACCACTACGCTGACCCACGATGTCACCGCCACGGTGGCCCAGATTAAAGCGCTGGAGGCGGCCGGCGCGGATATGGTCCGGGTTTCCTGCCCGGATGAAGCGTCGTCCGCCGCCCTGCGCGACATCGTCGATCAGGTCAGCGTGCCGATCATCGCCGATATTCATTTCCATTACCGCCGGGCGTTGGAAGCTGCTGACAACGGAGCTGCTTGTTTGCGCATCAATCCGGGCAATATTGGCGCCGAAAGCCGTGTGCGGGACGTGGTGCGCGCGGCCCAGGCCAATGGATGTTCCATGCGCATTGGCGTCAATGCGGGCAGTCTGGAACGCGAATTGCTAGAGCGTTATGGTGAACCCTGTCCGGAAGCGATGGTGGAAAGCGCCCTCAATCATGCCCGTCTGCTGGAAGACAATAATTTTGGCGATTTCAAAATTTCCGTCAAGGCATCGGATGTATTTCTTTGTGTTGCCGCCTATCAGGCCTTGGCGGACGCCTGCGATTATCCCTTGCACCTGGGCATAACCGAGGCGGGCGCTTTGCGGGGCGGTACAGTCAAGTCGTCCATCGGCATTGGTAACCTGTTGTGGGCCGGTATTGGCGATACCATTCGGGTTTCCCTGTCCGCCGACCCGGTTGAGGAAATCCACGCCGGTTTTGAGATATTGAAAGCCCTCGGCTTGCGCCATCGTGGGGTCTCCATCATTAGCTGTCCGTCCTGCGCGCGCCAGGCCTTTCCCGTGATCAAGACGGTGGAGACGCTGGAACAACGTCTGGCCCATATCGCTACCCCGCTGACCCTGTCCATCATGGGTTGCGTGGTAAATGGCCCGGGCGAGGCACGGGAAACCGACATCGGGGTCACCGGGGGCGGCAATGGCACCCATTTGGTATATCTAAGTGGCGTCGCCGATCACAAGATGGGCGATGCGGGCTTTGTCGATCATGTGGTCAAATTGGTTGAGGCCAAGGTGGCGGAAATGGAAGCCGGCCAAGAACGGATCGCCGTGGTCCGGGCGGAGTAAGACGAGCATGGCCAAAATTCAATCGGTGCGCGGCACTCATGATATTGTCGGCGCGGCGGCGGCGGGCCATCGCAATGTGGTGGAGGTGGCGCGGAACTGTGCCCACCGTTACGCCTTTGGCGATATCGATACACCGATCTTCGAATTCACGCCCGTCTTTGCCCGCACCATGGGCGAGGGCTCGGACGTGGTGCGCAAGGAGATGTATACTTTTACTGATCGCGGTGGCGAGGATATTACTCTGCGCCCGGAATTTACCGCCGGTATCTGCCGCGCCTTTATCTCGGGCGGGATGCAGCAGGATTTGCCCCTGAAATTTTTCGCGCATGGTCCTGCCTTTCGCTATGAGCGGCCGCAAAAAGGCCGATTGCGGCAGTTCCATCAGATTGATGCCGAGATCCTGGGCGTGAAGGAACCCGGTGCCGATATCGAGATCATCGCCCTGGGCGCCGAGATTTTACACGACCTGGGCGTTCTGGACCGCTGTGTGCTGGACCTGAACACCTTGGGCGACCACGACAGCCGGCAGGCCTATCGCGAGGCCTTGGTAACCTATTTCTCTGACCATCGGGACCGCCTCTCGGAAGACAGCGTCGATCGGTTGGACCGCAATCCGCTGCGCATCCTGGATTCCAAGGATGAGGGGGACCGTGCGATCATCAATGATGCACCTTTGATGGCCGACTATTTGAACCCGGCGTCGCAGGATTTTTTTGCCACCGTCTGTGAAGGATTGAATGTTCTGGGGATTGCCTGCAATCTGAATCAACGACTGGTGCGTGGTTTGGATTATTACACCCATACCGCCTTTGAATTTGTCACGGACGCCTTGGGCGCCCAGGGCGCGGTCATCGCGGGAGGCCGATATGACGGCCTGATCGAGATGTTGGGCGGACCAGCCACGCCGGGTATCGGCTGGGCCGGTGGCATCGAACGCTTGGCCATGCTGGCCCTGCACATGCCGCAACCGGATCGGCCCATCGCACTGGTGCCCCTGGGTATCACGGCCGAGCCTATGGCCCTGCGGCTGTGCCATGCCCTGCGCCGGGACGGTTTCATGGTGGACATGGGCTTTCGCGGCGATATAAGCCGGCGGCTGAAACGTGCCAACAAACTGAACGCCCGTGCGGCATTGATCCTGGGTGATGACGAAATTGCCAAGGGTATGATAACCCTGCGCGATCTGGACGATGGCAGCCAACAGGATGTAGCCCTGGACGCCGTAGCGGCGCATCTGCGAAAATTGGTCACATGATCGGTGGAGAACAGATCGCCGGTATTCTGAAGCGCCTGGCGGAGCTTGAGGCCACCATGGCAGAGGGTGGCTCGAACGACGATTTTGTCCGTCTGTCCAAGGAATATGCCGAACTTGCCCCGGTAGCTAAGACGGCGGTTGCCGTGCGCGACCTGCGCGCCGAGATTGCCGGCTTGGCGGCGATGATTATTGATCAAGACAGCGACCCTGAAATGCGTGCGCTGGCAACCGAGGAAATGGCCGCGGCGCGGGAGAGATTGCCGGCATTGGAAAATGTTCTGCGGATTGCCCTGTTACCCAAGGACGCTGCAGATACCAAGAATGCCATTCTGGAGGTTCGGGCAGGCACGGGTGGTGATGAGGCGGCCCTGTTCGCGGCTGACCTGCTGCGCATGTATCAACGCTATGCCGAGATCAACGGCTGGAAGTTTGAACTGTTGAGTGTTAGTGAATCTGATCTTGGCGGTATTCGGGATGCCGTGGCAGAGATCGCGGGCCGGGGCGTGTTTGCCAAATTGAAGTTCGAATCCGGTGTCCATCGGGTACAGCGGGTGCCCGAAACGGAATCGCAAGGCCGCATACATACCTCTGCCGCCACCGTTGCCGTATTGCCTGAGGCCGAAGAGATTGATATTGAAATCGACCCCTCGGACCTGCGCGTCGATACCTATCGCGCCCAGGGGGCCGGGGGCCAGCATGTTAATAAGACAGATTCAGCAATCCGCATCACCCATTTACCCTCAGGCATAGTGGTGCAGCAGCAGGACAACAAGTCCCAGCATAAGAACCGCGCCAAGGCCATGAAGGTATTGCGTGCCCGTCTGTACGACGCCGAACGGAAGAAGGCGGACGGCGAGCGGGCCTTTGCCCGGAAGGAACAGGTTGGCAGTGGCGATCGTTCCGAGCGCATCCGTACCTATAATTTCCCCCAGGGCCGGGTCACTGACCATCGTATCAATCTGACCTTGTACAAGTTGGATAAAATGATGAGCGGCGAAGCGGTCGACGAGGTGATTGACGCTCTCATTTCAAATCATCAGGCAAATTTGCTGGCAGACTTGGAAGATCATGGCTAATGACGCCCGTCCGGCTTCAGGGCCTACTTTGCGTCGGGCTCTGGCGGCGGCAGGCCAAAAGTTACTGTCGGCAGGAGTCGATGATGGCCTGCTGGATGCCGGAGTGTTGTTGGCCCATGTGCTTGGTGGTGATCGCTTGACTCTGATACGGGACGGCGACCGCAGGCTATGCGATCAGGAAACTCAGGCTTTCGCTAAATTGATCGCGGCCCGAGCCGCGCGGCAACCAGTATCGCGCCTGCTAGGACGCCGGGAATTCTGGAGCCTTGATATGCAAATTGGGCCAGCGGTTCTGGACCCCCGCCCTGACAGTGAAACCATTGTCGCCGCCGCCCTGGAACTACTGGCGCAAGCCGATGGAGCCTATCGGATTGCCGATCTTGGCACCGGCTCGGGTTGCCTGTTGTTGGCGCTATTGCAGGAACGGCCCCAATCCTGGGGACTCGGCCTGGATATCAGCATGGCCGCCGCCCGGCAGGCGCGGGACAATGCGTATGCCCTGGGCCTCTCTGGCAGAGTTGATTTCATGGTTGGCGATTGGAGCCAGTCATTGGCGGGTCGGTTTGATTTGATCGTCGCCAACCCGCCCTATATTGCGACGGCCGAGATCGCTGGCCTGGCGCCGGAAGTGCGTTGCCATGACCCGGGGTTGGCCCTTGATGGCGGAAGGGATGGTCTGGCTGCCTACCGCGCTCTACTGCCCGACCTGCCGCGGCTGTTACGGCCAAACGGCAAAGTGGCCTTGGAGTGCGGCCAGGGTCAGGCTTATGCGCTCGCCCAGATCATCGCGGCCAGCGGTTTGTGCGTTGAAAGCCGCCACCGTGATTTGGCCGGGGTTGAGCGCTGTTTCATTGTTTCTGCCAAATAGGAAAATAAAGAGGAAAAAAAAGAGTGTCAATGACACATACAGATGTCCGGTTTTTGTAGCACATTAAATGTCCGCTTTTATTTGCTA
>JAQBYC010000012.1 GCA_027623205.1 Pseudomonadota bacterium
CCAAGCCCTTGGAACGCTTCCAAAGACCGGACATATCGTCTGCTACAAAATCCGGACATATCATTCGCTACTGACATCGTGAAACAAAATCGTCGCCAATGATACCAATTTTGATTGATAATGGTTTCTCGGGATCGCAACAATTTGGAGGTTGATATGGAAGTGCGCCCCTACGAGGCCGCGAAGATCGCGGGCCGCGAGTCGATCATGGAAGGCGCCGACATGCGCGTGACGGTGCTTACCCTGGCAGCGGCCGAATATATCCCCTGGCATTATCATAGCGAGATCACCGACTCCTTTGTCTGTCTGGAAGGACCGATGGTCGTCGAGACGCGCGCGCCCCGCGCCGAATACGTGCTGGGGGCGGGCGAACGCTGCGAAGTCCCGCCGATGGTCGCGCACTACGTCCATGGTCTGAATGACGGTGCTTTCAAGTTTCTGATCATTCAAGGTGTCGGCGTCTATGATAATATACCGGTAGGTGGCAGACCGAAGACCTAGCTGTGATCTCTCACGCGGTTCTTCATTCGATCCCGCTCTAGTAACCCGCCGCGATATCTATTTCCTGCAGGAGCGGTTCGCCCGCTTCTAGGCGCCGGACGTTGGCGGCGATTTCGGTGACCAGCCGGGCGACCGTCGGCCGCCGCGCCACATGTGGCATGACGGTGACCTTGGGATGCAGCCAGAGCGGGCTTTCGGGCGGCAAGGGTTCGGGCCACAGGGCGTCGAGGGCGGCATACGACAATTGCCCGGAATCGAGCGCCTTGATCAAATCCCCGTCGACCACATGTTTGCCGCGTCCGACGTTGATCAGCATCGCTCCCTTTGGCATCATGGCGAAGGTGCGGGCGCAGAATATGCCCTCGGTTTCCCCGGTGAGCGGCAACAGGCAGACGGCGATGTCGGTTTGATTGAGAAAAGGCTCGAGTTGACCGGGGCCGTGAAAAATCGGAACTTCGGCATCCTCTTTCGGTGTTCGGACCCAAGCCGAGACGTTGAATTCCAGCGACTTCAAAACCAGGGCCGGGGCCTTGGCCATCATGCCGTAGCCCAGGAACCCGATGCGCCTGTCCTCGGGCCGCGTTATCGGCCCCCGATGCCATTCCCGCCTGGCCTGGCGCGCCTGATAGGCCGGCATATCGCGATGGAAACGAAGCACATGCATGACGACGTATTCCGTCATCATCGGGTCACCGCCCGACGGCTCCAGCTTGCCGAGTGGCGCGTGCGGCAATTTCGGATGGTTGACGAAGTCATTCACGCCCGCGGAGCGCGTGAACATGGCTTTCAAATTCGGAAATGCGGGTAGAACGTCGAAATCGGGGTGGACGAATGCCAGATATTCGATATCCGCCGGCTCTCCCACGGCGGGCCAAAGGCGAATTTCCAAATTGGGAAACTGTTCGGCGAACGCCTCGCGCCACGCCCCTGCGGTGCCGATAAATTTGTCCAGATTAACGATGAGCAGCGCCACATGGCCTCCTTGTCATTTTGTTCATGTTCCGCTTCAGCGAAACCAGTCCGCGAAGCAGCGGCTTTTATCCTACTCCCAGGGCAGGGACGCCGATAGCTTGGAAAATCTTATTTTCCGCTTCTGATGCGCTTCGATGGGAAGGTCCCCTGGCAGTGATTACCCCCATGCCCCCGATAGCCGACGATCCCGCTCGCTCAAGATTGGGTGCGGCACCGGGCATATGAGCGTGGCCAATAGAGCAATTTTCAATTACTTAAGCCGCCGTAGCGACGCCGATTAATCGCGAATTGCGCTAACTTGGCCTGCACGGGGAGATGGTTTCATGGAGCGGATCACGGTCTATACCGCGCGGCGGATCCACACCATGGATCCGGGCCGCCCCGCGGCGCGGGCCATTGCCATTGCGGATGGCCGCATCATCTCGGTGGGTACACTGCAATCCATGCAGCCTTGGCTGCGCCGGGTTGCCCACGACATCGATGACCGGTTCCAGGACGATATCCTGATGCCCGGCTTTATCGATCCCCACACCCACTTGCGCATGTCGGGCACCTACATGGGTTTGCACTATGTGGGGCCCATAACATCCCATGGTCCGGACGGCCCCGTATCCGGTCTGCCCGGCCGTGATGCCGTGTTGGGGCGGCTCAAGCAACTGGTGGACGAACAGAACGATCCCGACAGCCCCATCATCACCTGGGGCTACGACCCGGGCATGCAGGGCGGTCATCTGGACCGGGACATGCTGGATCGGATCTCGGACCAGGTGCCGATCTGGGTGCTCTCCTACGCCCCGCATATCGTCTATACCAACACGCCCATGATGGCGCGGACCGGTGTTGCGGACGACACCACCGCCCATGGCATCGGCCGCTATCCCGACGGCCGCCTGAACGGCTGGTTCATCGAAAGCCGCGCCGTGGGCCAGGCCACCCGGCCGGTGCAGCGGCAGGTCTACCGCCCCGGTTTCGGCCCGGCAGCTTTGTTGCGCCAATCACAGGTCGCGGTGCGGAACGGCGTCACCACGGTGGCGGACCTTGCCTGGGGTTTCGAGTCCTTCGAGACTGAATGGAACGATCACGCCAAGGTGGTCAATGAACCGGACTTCCCGTTGCGGATTTTGTTGATCCCTTTCGATGCCCGGCTGGTGGCCAAATATGGTGCTGACCGCTTTGACTATCTCAATTCCATGCGGGCCCAGGCGACCGATAAACTGGCGGTGCATGGGGTGAAGTTCATCAATGACGGTTCTTATCCCTCCATGACCTTGCGGCTGAATTTTCCCGGCTATCTGGATGGCGAGGTGGGTCTGACCGGCGAAACGCCTTGGGAGGATATGGTCGAATGTATGTTGCCCTACTGGCAGGCCGGCATCCAAATCCATTCCCACGCCAACGGCGATCAGACCGTGGATATGACGCTGGATACATTGGCGGCGTTACAGTTGCGTCATCCCCGTTTTGACCACCGCTTTACGATCGAGCATTATTGTATATCCACGGTGGCCCAAGGCCGGCGTCTGGCCGCCTTGGGCGGCTTGGCCAGCGTCAATCCGTACTTTGTGCACTACCGCTCGCTGATCCATGCCGACAGCGGCTTCGGACCCGATCGGGCCGAGGCGACGGCGCGCCTGGGCAGCCTGGAACGGGCCGGGGTGACCTTCGCCCTGCATTCGGATTTCAACCTGGTGGTGGGACCCATGGCGCCCCTGACGGCGGCCTGGGTGGCGGTCAACCGCATCGCCGCCGACGATGCAACGGTGATGGCGCCGGGCGAGCGGATATCCGTCGATCGGGCCCTGCGGGCGATCACCGTCGATGCGGCCTTTGTGCTGCGCCGGGATCACGAAATCGGCAGCCTTGAAGTGGGCAAGCTGGCCGACCTGGCGGTCCTGGGCGCGGATCCCTACGAAGTGGAGTCCCTGGCCCTGAGAGATATCCCGGTCAGGGGCACCATGGTGGGCGGCGTGCCGCATATGGCCAATGACTAAGCCGGCGGATGGTGCGCAGTTGCGCCGCCTTGTGGCGGAGTGGGAGTTGCTGGTCTCCACCCTGCAAGCCCCGCGGGACGCACCGGCGGAATTTTCGCCGAACCGGGTCGGGGTGACGATTTTGGCTGGCTTCCTTGGCGCGGGGAAGACCACCATGCTGCGTTATCTTCTGCAAGGCGGGCACGGCCTGAAACTGGCGGCGGTGGTAAATGATGTGGGCGCGGTCAACATCGACGCCGCCCTGATCGGCAATGCCAACGGCGGCGTCACCGAACTGACCAACGGCTGCAGCTGCTGTGCCCTTGGCGCCGAATTGGGGCGCACCATCGACAGGCTTGCAACGGCACGTGAGCCGCCCGATGGGATCATCATCGAGGCCAGCGGCATCACCGATCCAGTGGGCCTGGCAACGATCGTGGCCGCCAACGCCCGCGCCCGGCTCGACGGCGTTGTCACCGTGGTCGATGTCACCGCGCTGGATACCTGGCTCGACAATCCGGCGACGGAGCCGCTGTTCCAGCGGCAACTGGATGCCGCGCATCTGCTGGTGCTGAACAAGGCGGACCTGGCCGGCGATGATGCCATCGCGGCGGCAACGGCGTGCCTTGGAACCCTGGCGCCTGGCCGTCCGGTGATTTTGACCCAACAGGGCCGGCTGGCAGTGGACGTGGCGCTGGGCGCTGGGCTGCGGGGCGCGCGGATCCGCCCCCCTGATTTGCCCCACGACACGGGCGGCTTCGCAACCCGGACCATCGCCCTGGGTCCACCCATCGACCGCGCCCGCCTGGCGGACTTCCTGGATAACCCGCCAAAGGGCCTGCTGCGGGTGAAGGGCGTTGTCGAGACGCTGGACGCGCCGGGCCGGGCGCAGTTGGTACAGGCCGTCGGGCGGCTGTGGAGCATCGAACCCCTGGCGCAGACCGCTCATTCAACCCGGCCCGCCAACGGTTTGGTGCTGATCGGTTTGGCCGCGCAGGCGGGCGTCTGGGCCAAAGCGCCGGATCTGGGCGAGGCAGGTTCGCCGCGCTGTTTGGTATAGAGCCGGGCTGTGCGGTATATACTGAGCGCAGCGGTTAACATGGCGCGCAATTCTTCAGCCACGGCCATACGAGGAGCCATCCCATGAGCGAGGCCAGACCTTTCGACGGCATTCGGGTGGCCGAGTTCGGGCAGTTCATTGCCGTGCCTTTTTGCGGACAGATGCTGGCCGATGGCGGGGCTGAGGTGCTCAAGATCGAAGCACCGGGCGGCGACCCAACGCGCCGGTTCAATCCCCTCGCGCCGGGAGAATCCCGCATCTTCCTCTCTCGCAACCGCGGCAAGCACTCGCTTCCACTGCACCTTAGCAAGCCGGCCGCGCGGCCGGTCATCGAGCGCATCCTCGCCTGGGCGGACGTTGTGTTGATCAACTTCCGCCCTGGTCTCGATACGCAGCTTGGTCTGAAACCGGAAGACCTGCTGGCCGCCCATCCTCGGCTGGTGATCGCGTCGGTGACCGCCTTCGGCAAGCGCGGCCCGGACGCCGGCCTGGCGGGAATGGACATCGTCCTGCAGGCGCGCAGCGGATTGATGGCCGCCAACGGGCGGATGATCGATGGCCGTCCGGCGTCGGGCGATCCGGTCAGTGCCGACTATATGTGTGCGATGTGCCTGTCGTTCGGCGTCGCCTCGGCGCTATTGCGCCGGGAACGTACCGGCAATGGCGGCATCGTGGATGTTTCGCTCATGCAGGCCGCAATGACCCTGGCCAACAATCAGCTCATTCGGTCCGAGGACAAAGACGGCCCGGCGCATGACGCTGCCCTGAAGCGGCTGGCCGAACAGCGGGCCGCGAAGGCACCCTACGAAGAGCAGGCCGCGGCCATGCCGAATGCACGGTTTCCGTCCATGAGTGCGGTGTATTTCCGCACTTTCGAGACCGCCGACCGCGCCATTGCCGTCGCCTGTGGCAGTCATTCCCTGCGCGTCAAGTTTGCCGGCGTACTGGGCATCGAGGATTTGGGTCTGCTGGAGACGTCGCTTGAGAGCCCACGCTGGGAGGACTACTACGCCGCACTCAAGGGGGAGGTCGAAAGCATCCTGCGCCAAGCCTCGGCGGAGACCTGGATCGCACGTCTGAACGAGGCCGGCATTCCGGTTGCCGCGGTGCGCTTCCCGATCGAACTGTTCGACGATCCGCATGCCCATGCCAACCATATGTTTCACGACATGGATCACCCCGCCGCCGGAACAGTGCGCATGCTTGGGCCGCCGATAGAGCTCGACGGCGACGGCTTTACACCGAGCGTGCCAACGCCGCCCTTCGGGAGCGAGACCGACCGCATACTTCGCGAACTGGGTTTTGACGCGCCGGCGATCGAGGCGCTCGTAGCGGAGGGTATCGTGCGCCGGGGTCTGTTCGCACCCGACGACGGTTGAAGAAACGCGTTCCAGCGGCGGTGTGATATTGTTAGAGCAATTTTCAATTAATCGGAGTCGCTATCGCGACCTAGGTATTTGGTACAATTGCTCTATTCTTAAGAGTCCGGGCATGTTTCGAAGAAACATGCTCTGGGATTACTGCGGATATGAAGGTTGCCTGGGAAATGTCGGCATGATGATCAGCATTGGTTGGAACAGATGAGGGGTCCCCGTTGCAGGCATGTCGTATTGATCGTCTTTGACTATATGGGCTATGGCGATATTGAGCCGTTCGGTCAGTCCGAGATCCGGACGCCGAATATCCGGCGGCTGGCAGAAAATGGCATCCAATATACCGACTGCTATGCGCCGGCGCCAATTTGTGTGCCCAGCCGAGCGGCGATGCTAACCGGGCGCTATCCACGGCACCTGGGAATAGAGCAAAACATCTATCCAGGCGAGGCTGGGTTGCCGGTTTCGGAAAAGACCCTGGCGCGCTATTTCAAGGACGCGGGATTCAATACCGCCCTCTATGGCAAATGGCACCTTGGCTATGAGGCGGCGGATAGCCCGAACGCTCACGGCTTCGACGATTTTGTCGGCTTCCACGAATGGAATATCGACTATTATTCCCATAACACCCGTGAAGGCAGACCCGCGCTATACCACAACGCCACGGCAATTGATCGAAAGGGCTACACCAGCGACATATTTACCGACTGTGCCGTGGATTTTGTTGTCCGGAACGGCGCCGCGCCGTTTTTCCTTTATGTCGCCTATAACGCCGGTTTGCCGCCTTACGCCCCGCCCGGCCGTGAGAACGAAACGGCCACCTTCGATACCTGGCGCAATGGGACGCGTGCCGACTATGTCGCAATGGTGGCGCATCTCGATACCTGCGTCGGCCGGATCCTCACGTCTTTGGCGGACCAGGGCCTGGCCGACGATACTTTGGTTTTGCTCACTTATGACCATGGCGGCGCCGAATTGGCCACCAAAGGGCCTTTTTTTCATGGCTTCGGCACCCTATGGGAAGGCGGAATTCGGGTCCCGATGATCCTGCATTGGCCTGCCGGACTGGCGGCAAGCGGCAAGGCGCCGGGGGCCGTGTCCGCGGATCCCGCAATCCTGATGGATGTCACGGCGACGCTGCTGACCACGGCGGGGCTGGAGCCGGATCAGGTAATGGATGGCCGGGATCTGCTTGCGGCAGAAGCAGCAACGGCAGAGCGCTGCCTGTATTGGCGAATTGATCTGCCAACCCTGCACGAAAACTGGCGCGCCAGGGCCCAACGCGCCGTGCGTAGAGGCAAATGGAAGTATCTATGGGACGGCGGTTTCGAGTTTCTCTACGATCTGGACCGTGACCCTGGGGAGCGCGATAACCTGGGCTACCGGTACCCGGACCTGATGGCCGAGTTGCGGGATCTCTCGAACAGCGACTGGTAGTTGCGGAGTCTTATTTCAAGGCACGGCGTTATGATGAGCGCCGCATTAAAATATTTGACATGATAGTCAGGTCCTTTCCTTGAAGCTTCGGTGTCTGCAAACATCAGCTTTTCAGAGCGGAGTCGAATGAACAATCTGGTGACAACCCACATCTAGGGCTTCCGGAAATTGAAGTAGGAGACAACCCTCCATGGCCTATGAATTCAATCATCTTAAAGTCGATCAACGGGGTCGCGTGGCTACCGTCATCATCGACAACCCGCCGGTGAACGTCATCACCCTGGCGCTGCTTGCGGAGCTCGATGCGCTTTCCGTCGCACTGAAGGCGGATCGGGATCTCACCGTTGTCGTGATGCGAAGCGCCGATCCGGATTTCTTTCTGGCGCATTTCGATGTGGCCGCCATACTTGAGCGCCCCATCGATTCCGAGCCCCGGCGCGAAGTGCAGCTGAAGCCTTTTCATGCCATGTGCGAGCGGTTTCGCACAATGGACAAGGTGATTATCGCCCAGATCGAGGGACGCGTTGGCGGCGGCGGCAGTGAGTTATCGACCGCGTTTGACATGCGGTTCGGCGTTCGGGGCAAGACCCGTATCAATCAGATGGAAGTGCCGCTCGGCATTCTGCCCGGCGGTACCGGCACGCAGCGGCTGCCGCGCCTGATCGGCCGCGGCCGCGCGATGGAGCTGATCTTGAGCGGCGATGACATGGATGCCGAGACAGCGGAGCGCTGGGGTTATCTCAATCGAATTTTCGAGCCGGACGAGATTGGCCCGTACGTCGAGCGATTGGCGCAGCGTATTGCGTCCTTCCCGCCCACCGCAGTGCGTCTTGCGAAAGAAAGCGTCAATCAATCGGACAGGCCGTTGCTTGAGGGGCTATTCGAGGAAGCCTTTCTGTTCGAACAATTGCTGCGGACCGATACCGCGCGCACGAACATGCAACGCTTCCTGGAAATCGGCGGCCAGACCCGTGAGGGCGAGTTGCGGATGAACGAGCTGTGTGCCGAGCTTGGCGAGACCCCCCAAGACGACGGGTAATATCGAGGACCATTGGCATAACGGCCAGATCGCATTTCAATTCAAAGATCGATACGTCGTTTCTGCAATTCACTTTCAACAAAATCGATGCCCAGACCCGGCGCTTCGGATAAATTGAACAAGCCATCGACAGGGAAGGGCGGCCGGTCAAACACCGCGTGCATCCGTGTGCTGGGGTCATTCCATTCACAGGGTTTGGTGGCATGCAGTTGGGCGGCACACACATGCAAATTCGCCACATGCCCAATCATCGGCTGCGTTTGATGCGAGACCAGTTCGACGCCATGCGCCTGCGCCAGCGCCGCGCACCGCAGCAACCCGGTAATGCCGCCCATCTTGACAATGTCGGGCTGGATCATACGGACACCGGCTTCGATCAGTTCAACCAGGCCGCCTGTGGTATATGTCTGTTCACCCGCTGACACGGTTATGGACAGCTTACTGGCAACTTCCCCCATCGCCTTGATATGGTAATGCTGAACCGGTTCCTCGAACCACCAGTAACCGAGATCCTCCAGTACCCGGCCAACCCGGATGGCGCCGCCTGTCGAATAGCCATTGTTGGCGTCGAAGGCGAGTGGAAAGTTGTCGCCGACAAGCCGGCGCACGGCGCGCGCTTTTTCAAGGTGGTCGGGAATATCGGCATCCAGATTGACCCGTCCGTTATCGAACCGAATTTTTATGGCGGCGGGTTTGTCCTGCATGCGTTGTTCAATGATGCGCAAAACATCGTCCAACGTACGTTCCACGCCGTTGCCGCCGATGGAGGCGTAAAACGGCAGCGCGGTTCGCCAGGCGCCGCCCAACAACTTGTAGATCGGTTGGTCGAAAAGCTTGCCCTTTAAATCCCAAAGCGCGATATCGATTGCCGCCAAGGCGCCCGTCAAGGCGCCTTCCGGACCAAGTTTGGCCAGACGATGGCTCAAGCGGTCCTGCAGCACGGCATGATCCAACGGGTCGGCGCCGATCAGACCTGGCGCAATATCGTGGACGATCATGCCGAGCGAGGCGAGACCCCCTTGCATCGGCGAGGCTTCGCCCACGCCATGTTGCCCGTCGTCGGTCCAAACCCGCACGAAGGCGCTGCGTTGCGCGGCCGTGTCGTCAGGCGACCACTGAACCTGAAACGCTTCGATACGTTCAATTGCCATCGTTTCCCCCTGTATACGGACGTTTGCGCGCTCAAGACTCTAGGCAAAATCAACAAAATCGGCACGAAGCGGTAGCCGGCGCCTATCCGTCTGACCACCGCGCCGGATCGAAATGCCGACAATGCGGGTAAAGTAGCTTGCCGCGCCGCACCAAGACCTAATTCAGCCGTACATACTCGAAATCCACCGGCTGGTTGTTGATGCCGCGGGCGGGCGGGGCGATCCAGCCGGCGTATTTGCCCGGCTCGGTGACCGGTTGCATCAGGCCGATCACATAGGCGCGGTCGGCCTCCGTGGGCAGCCAGCCGCCATGTTTCTGGGTCCATTCCGCCTCGGTAATGACCTCGCCCTCGGGGCTGACCCGCACGCCCGAGGTATTCGCGAGATTGAAGCTGCCGATCTGGCGATTGAAGGCGCGATGGGGCAGTTTCAATTCGAAATTGATGCCCTGACGCTTGATGATCTGGTTCCACCGCCGTACGCCACGGTCACAATCGGTGACATAGTCATCGCGCAGGCGCTCGTTGATGACCGTCAGGGCGTTATCCTGGTTGGTGACGAATTTTTCGCCCTCCAGTTCCAGGATGGGGTACAGCGCATCACCCAGGGTGTGATCGTCGTCGATCTTGGTTTCCTCGAAACGCCCTTTCAGCCCCATGGAATAGAAATTCGCCGCGTTGGTTGATCGTTCCGAACCGAACAGGTCAAGGGAAACAGAGAAATGGAAGTTCAGATATTTCTGCAGCGTGGGCAGATCAATGCCGCCCATTTTGCGGACGTTGTCTTCGCCATGTTCCTTCATCAACTCGCAGGCCCGCTGGATGACCCGGCCCACGCCGGTCTCGCCCACGAACATATGATGGGCTTCCTCGGTCAACATGAAGCGGCAGGTGCGCGATAGCGGGTCAAAGCCGCTTTCCGCCAGGGATGCCAACTGGTACTTGCCATCCCGGTCGGTGAAGTAGGTGAACATGTAAAAAGACAGCCAGTCGGGCGTCTTCTCGTTGAAGGCCCCGAGGATGCGCGGCTTGTCCGGATCACCCGAATGCCGTTGCAGCATCTCGTCGGCCTCCTCCCGGCCATCGCGGCCGAAATAGCCGTGCAGCAGGTAGACCATGGCCCACAAATGCCGGCCTTCCTCGACGTTGACCTGAAACAGATTGCGCAGGTCATAGAGGGACGGGGCGGTAAAGCCCAGTTGCCGCTGCTGTTCCACCGACGCCGGCTCGGTATCACCCTGGGTGACGATCAGGCGGCGCAGCATGCCGCGGTATTCGCCGGGTACTTCCTGCCAGGCGGCCTCGCCCTTGTGTTCGCCGAAATTGACTTTGCGCTCCGCTTCCGGTTCCGCAAGAAAGATGCCCCAGCGGTATTCCGGCATTTTCACATAGCCGAAATTTGCCCAGCCCTTGGCATCGACGCTGACCGCGGTGCGTAAATAGACCTCATGGGTCTGAAACTCTGTCGGCCCCATTTCCTGCCACCATTTTTGATAGTTCGGCTGCCACGCTTCCAAGGCCCGTTGCAGGCGGCGGTCTTCCGACAGGTCGACGTTGTTGGGGATGCGTTCCTGATAATCAATCGCCATGGGGTCAGACCCTCCTTTTATCGAATTCACTGCGCTGGCCGCTGCCGTACAACGGCAGCGCGCCGGTTTCGCCAACCGCGTTGGGGCGCTGGAATATCCAGTTCTGCCAGGCGGAGAGGCGCGAGAAGATTTTGCTTTCCAGGGTTTCCGGTCCGCCGAAGCGGAGGTTGGCTTCCATGCCGGTCAAGGCGTCCGGAGAGAAGGCGGCGCGCTCTTCAATGGCGATGCGTATCTCGTCCTCCCAGTCAATGTCGTCGGGGGCAAAAGTGACCAGACCGGCCGCTTCCGCCGCAAGGGCGTCCATGGCCTCGCCCTGCCGTTGTTCCAGGGCCGCGATGGTATCCGCATCGTCCAGGAAACGGGATTGCAGGCGGGTCAGGCCATTGACCATCTCGTAGGCGCCAAAGTTCATGGTTGTCAGGGACACCGTGGCCGGCGGCCGGTTGTCGCCTTCGAACTGACCATCGAGCATGTAACTGCGGTCAGCGGCCAGGGCCAGTTCCAGCAAGGTGCCGGTGAAGCAGGATGCCGGTTCGATAACGGCGAAGATGCTGCGGGATGTGACATCGATCCGCTTGAAGGTGCGTTTGAGATACAGGATCACCTCGCGCACCAGCCAATGATCCTGGTTCGCAGCCAGGGTGGCATCGTGCGCGGCCACCAGATTGCCGTCGCCGCTGGTATGGAACAGCCAGGTGCCGATTTCATTCTCGTTGGTGCGCAGGTGCAGAATAGCGTCGTCCAATTCGCGGGCCAGGCGAAGCGGCCAGTAGTCGGCGCCCAGCGCTTCGATGGCGTCCGTATCGGGCGGTGGCGCTTCGGTCGGCGCCAGCACGGTTAGGCTGGCGGTGCGGGCATCCCGGTCAATCTCCACCCGCAATGCGGAATAGCTGATGCTATCGCCGTCGATGGTGCGTTGCAGCGGTGTCAGGGCGATACCCTGGCCGTCGGCGGGCCGGTCCGATTGGGCAACGGCCCGGGCCGCGCGGGCGGCCACGGCGTCATGGTATTTGGAACGCGGTGCGATCTCGTCTATCAGACGCCAGTCCACGGCGCGCTGGCCGCGGATACCTTCCTCCAGGGTACAGAAGAAATCGGCCCGGTCGCGCCGCACCTTGCGTTTGTCCGACAGGCGGGTCAGGCCGCCGGTGCCGGGCAGCACGGCCAGCAGGGGGACTTCCGGTAAGGATACGGTGGTGGCGCCATCGTCGATCATGACAATCTGGTCGCAGGCCAGGGCCAGCTCATAGCCTCCCCCCGCGCAGGGGCCGTTGACGGCGGCGATATAGATCTGCCCCGAATGGGCCGAGGCGTCTTCGATGCTGTTGCGGGTCTCGTTGGTGAATTTGCAAAAATTCACTTTGTGGTCATGGGACGAGGTTGCCAGCATGCGAATATTGGCGCCGGCGCAAAAGATTCTGTCCTTGGCCGAGGTCATGACAACGGCGGCCACTTCCGGATGCTCAAAGCGCAAGCGCTGTACCGCATCGTAAAGTTCGATATCGACGCCCAGGTCGTAGGAATTCAGCTTCAACTCGTAGCCGTCCCGCAGACCGCCGCCTTCGTCCACGGCCATGGCCAAGGTCGCGACGCGGCCGTCCATGGACAATTGCCAATGCCGGTAAGATCCAGGCTCCGTGCGGAATTCAATCATGCGGTCTGATCCCCAATATCTCGTTCAGCCTGACCCTGCGCCCTATTCGTAATAGGCATTATAATGCATTTATGTCTAAGTTCAAGAATTATTTCGCATGTTTTACGGCCTGGACCGTTACCCTGCCGTGCACGCCCTCTCGATAAATAATATATACGCCGGTGGCGATCAGGATAGCGGCGCCACTCACGGTCCAGCGGTCGGGCAGGTCGCCAAAGGCCAGATAACCGAACCAGGTATTCCATAGCAGGGCGGTATAAGACAGCGGCGCCAGTACGGCGACGGGGGCGAACTCAAACGATTTGATCAGGGCATAATGGCCGATCGCACCCATCAACCCGAGCGAGGCCAACATCAGCCAGTGCTCTGGCGTCGGCGGATTGCGCCAGAAAAACGGAACCACCAGGGACATGGCGCCGGCCCCCACCAGGCCGGAGAAGAACAAGGTCGTAATAGGGTCATCGGTGCTGGTCAGCATGCGCGTGGTGATTTGGTAAAGGGCATAGCCAAGCGCCATTAGCAGTAATAGCCATACGGCCCAATGCATCACGCCGAGGCCCGGCCGGACGATGATCATGGCGCCGACAAAGCCGACGGCAACGGCGGTCCACCGCCGCCGGCCGACCGCTTCCCCCAACAAAGGCACGCTCAGGGCGGTGACCAGCAGGGGCGAGACGAAACTGATTGCCACCGCATCGGCCAAGGGCATGTATTGAATGGCCGTGAAGAAGGCGACGGTACACAACACCAGCAGCAGGGATCGGATCCATTGCAGCCCCGGACGGCTGGTCCGCAGCAGGCGGCGTCCGCGTTTGGGCCAAAAGATCACCACCATGAAGGCGAAATGGAAAAAATAGCGGGCCCAGGAGATCTGTATCACGGGCAGGGTCTGGCTCAGATACTTGGCTTGCAGGTCCATCAGCGAAAGCAGAAAGATCGCAGCCAGTGCCAACATAATGCCGGTGAGCTGATTTGGTCCCAGTCGTGCAGCCTTCGCCCTGCTTTTCGTCGGGGCCTTCTCTGCGGTCTCTGGCGCTGTCACCTAGTTTAAACGTCCCAGGGCCTTGGACATCAGCAGGTACAATTTGCCCACGTCGGAGGACAACAACACGGCCGCCAGGATCTCTTCGGGGTCGTTCTCCTCCGCCTGCGCCAACGCCTCCTGGAACTGAACGAGATAGCGGTCCACATGTTCGCGGAAGCCGTCGTCGGCCTGGTAATTGTTCCGGATGGCGTCCAGGGAGAAACGGTCGCGGTTGCGGACAATGCGGCGGGCAAATATGCCCCGGTCACCGTCCAGATAGCGCTCCCAGGCATCCTCGGGCACGTTCTTTTCCATGGCCCGATCAAGATCAATGGCCAGGGAGTTCATGCGTTCCGTCACGAAGGCCATGTTGCGCATGAAGGCTTTGCGCCGGGTCAAGGCGCTGTTCGTTTCAATCTTGGCCGCATCGGCCAGGGCTTTTTCACTGACCTGGCGCAGGTCTTCGGCCTGGCGGCGATAGGAGGCGCCAACCGAAATCGCGGCCTGACCGGTCCGCTCTGACAGTTGCTCCAATTCACCCGCGTTGCGGGCCAATTGTTCGCCCAGGCGCAACAGCCGCTTTTCGCTACCCTTGGCCTGATCGGACAGCTCTTCCACCGCCAGACGAAGATCCTTGCTCAATTCGGCGATCTGCTGTGACAGCCGGCTGGATTCATTTCGCAGGTCGTTGCCCTGGCTGGCCATGTCGAGACTGGCGGCCTTCAATCTTTCGGCGCCGCGTTCGCCGGCCGCCGCGACATTCTGAATTTCTTGGCGAAAGGCGATGCCGGCGCCCAGAATGCGCGTTGCTTCACGGTCGGAGGTTTCGTTCAAGGCGATGGAGGCATTATCGAAGGTGATATGGGCGCCCCGCAACCGGGCCGCCGCCTCGTCGGCTGCCTCCGCCACACGCGAGGTGCCGCGGCCCAGGACATCAATAGCGTCCGCTAGATCGGACTTCGATTGGATTGCGACCGCGCTCATTTGACCGGCCCTTTGCAGAAGCTCCTCGCTGACACCGCCGGACTGCCGGCTCAGCGCCTGGCATTGTTCCATAAAACGGGCCAGGGACGTTTCGATGCGCGCCGCCGCCGCCGCCGCCGCTTCGTTCAGTTGATCGCCGTGCCCGCGCAAGGACTGCGCCAGGTTCGCCATGTTTTCAACCGCCTTGGTGGACGCGCCCTCGGCGCGCCTGCCGCCCTGGCTCAACAGATCCATGATCTGGTTCAGATAGGCCCCGCCCTTGGTCGTGGCGGTGTCGAGGGTCTGGAGTTCCGCGCCCAGCGCATCACCGGCCTTGGCCAAATCATCGAGCGCGGACGTTGATGCCTGCTTCAAGGCAATGGTACTTTTCTCCAATATGGTCTCTATCTGGTCGGCCCGTTCAGCGATAGCGGCAGTGATTTGCTGCAGGGCACCGGCCCGGCTGTGCAGATCCTGGCTCAAACGCGCGGTACGTTGCTCCGCCCTATCGGCGGCCTCTTCCAGCACCGTGGCATGCTGCTGCATGGTGGCGCCCAGGTTTGTCGCCTCGGCCTGAACCCGGTCAGTGGCGGCCGTCAGATGTTGCGCATTCAGGCGCAGCGTCTCACCGGTGGCGTCCACCGCCGCGTTGGCTTTCTGGGCCGCCGCCGTGACGCCATCGGCCTCTTCCCGCAGGCTGGAAGTGGTATTGTGAATTTGCGCCAGGGCACGCTCCCCTTCCGTGGCCAAAGTGTCGGCAGCCTCTACGAACGCCGCTTCGGTGGCACGCATTTCGGTCATCGCCGCGTTACCGGTCCGGGCCAGGCCGGCGATGCTTTCTTCCAGTTGACGCCCGGCCCCTTCGGTTCGCACGGCTGCAACCGTTACGCCTTCGATGCCCTTGTCCAGGGCGGATTGCACCGCCTCGATACGCCGGCTTGCGGCCGCGGCGGCATCGGTAACCCGGCTGGTGGTGGCGTCGGTGATCTGCTGTAAATTTGCCTCCGCCCCTTCGCTCAATTCACTCAGACGCCGCGCCGCCGTGCTGGTCAGGTTGTCAATGCGCTGGTCCGTGCGCTGGGCGAAGTTATCGATCCGTTCCTCGACCGAGCCGGCCATGGCGTCGACCCGCTCCTCGACAGCGCTGCCTAGGTCTTCAATTTGTCCGGAAGCGGTCGTGGCGGCGAATTGTATCCGGCTCATGGCCTGTTCGACGCCTTCGCCAGCCTGGCCGATTACGGCCGCGGATTGCCGCGACGTCGCGGCGATGGCCTCGGCGCGGGCGTTCAGATGTTGGCTGGCCTCGTCAATCCGTTGGTCTGCCTGCTGGGCGGCCTGCTGCACGGTTTCCGTGGTTGCGGCCAATCGGCTGCCGGCGTCGGCAATGCGTTCCTCGGTCCTGCCGGCCGTGGCGTTCAATATTTCCAGATGCTGTTGCACGCGCGCTTCGATGCCGTGGGAGATGGTTTCCACCTCGCTTGAAAGCTGGCGCAAGCTGCTGCCGTTCTGGCGCATGGCCGCCCCCGTACGCTTGGCCTCGGCCCCGATCTGGAATGATACGTCTTGCAGCCATTTGCCTTCCTGATGCAGGTTCTGGTTCATCTCGCTGCCACGGTCGATCATATCGTCAACCGCCTGGCCCAAATCCGCGATTTGTGCCCGCAAGCCGGCTTCCACCGTGTCGGCCTGGCCAATGGTGCGCCGCGCCAGTCCTTCCAGGCTTTCCATCACGTCGGTGATCCGCGCCTCGAACTCTTCGCGAATGGCTTCGGCGGATTGGCTTGCGTCCCGGCCGATTTTTTCCGAATTGCCCGCGACGGATTTGCCGATTTCGTCGATACGTTGTTGAAAGGCATTGCTCAACGCCAAGGCGTTCAGTGCAGCCTGGCGGGAGGCATCCTCGGCATAAGCGGTGACGACGGCAGCGCCCTCCTTGAAGGACTGCGCGATTTCCTCGGTCCGGCGATTGACGAAACTGGCAATTTTATCCGTCTCGCTGGCGATTTGCACCGTACGCAATTTAAACGCCTGGGCAACAGAGTCGGCCTTGGCCTCGCCCCGGCGGGCGCTGTCTTCAACCGCGCTGTTGAAGGCTTCAGCCCGGCCCCGCAACTCGGCTTCAACCTTGGCAACCGTGGCGCGAAGGCCATCGACAGTACCCTCCGCCAGGGCCAGAAGTTGCCCGCGCCGGGAGTCCAGGTCAGCCATCAAGGCATCGATCCGTCCGGCGGCATGATCGGTCATGCGGTCGGCGGTTTGCCGCGCCTCGAATTCTTCTTTCCGCAGCCGCTCAGATATCACTTCGGCATGTTGCGAGACATCCGAGGTGATGCGCCGGGCAACATCAGCCAGCGCGGTGGCGCGCTCGTCCACATTTGATTGCAGGTTGGCCCAGTCCTGGTCGATCCCGTCAATTGTGCGGTTCATGTCGCCGCTGACCCGCTCTATGCGCGACAGCAGGGTTGCGCTCATTTCCTCTAAGCGGCGCACGGTCTGTTCCGTGGCCGCGGTGGTGGCGGCGCGAAGATCGTCCGTCTGTAATCGTATCCGGTCGCCGGTATTGGCGACACGGTTTTCCAGGCGGTCTATGGTATGATCGATTTCCTGGCCTAATTTACCGACTGTTTGCCGGACGCCATCGGCCATCTGATCGGCATGGCCGGCGACGGTCTTTTGCGTCCCGGCCGAAGTCGCCTCGATAGCGGTCAATTGCTGGGCGTAATGCTGGCGCATTTGTTCGGCGCTGGCCATTGCCTGGTCGGTCATCTCGCCGGTACGCGCCAGCAACTGGTCCAGGGAATGACTGTAATCCTGACCCATCTGATCCACCACCTTGCGTACACCGTCCGACGTTTCATTGGCGCGTCCGGCCACGGCTTTTTGGGTTTGGATCGATGCCAGATCTATCCCGGCCAGCTGTTCGCCATAATGCCGGCGCATATGTTCGGCCTGGGCCATGGCGCTGGCGGTCATCTCCCCGGTCCGGGATTCCAGACGGTCGACGGACAGGTTGAAATGATCGGCAAGGTCGTTGAGATTTTGCTCGACGTTGTCGGCCAGACGGTCGGCGCGCCCGGCCAGGGCAGCGTGGGCCTTGTCCGTCGATTGCTCGATTATGGCCAGCTTTTCCAGGTATTGCAGGCGCAATTGTTCCACCCGTTCCATGGCGGTGTCGCGCAGGTTGTCGGAACGGTTGTTCAGACCGTCGATGGATTGGTCGAAGGCCTCGGTCATAAGATTCAGATTTTGCCGCATATGGCTGGCCATGCGTTCGGTTTGGCCCGCGATGGCGGTCTGTAGCTCGGTGGATTGCTGTTCGATTTCAGTCAGTTTCAGACCATAATGCTGATGCATTTCATCGGCCCTGACGGTGGCGGCTTCGCTCATTTCGGCGCCGCGGTGGCTCAAGTCATCGATGTTTTGATCCAAGCGTTCCGCCATTTCCTCGATGCCGCGGCTAAGGTCCCGGGCCATTTGGGTGCCGCGTGCGGTAATGGCGGTTTGGCGTTCGTCCGCGTTCTGGGCGATGGCGTTCAGTCTGTCTTCGAAATGCCGGCTGATGCTGTCGGCCCCGGCCATGGCCTCGTCCTTCAGGCCGCTGGCGCGCGCCGCCAGGTGGTCCATGGCGGTGTCGAAATCAGTTTCCATGTGGCCCAGGTTTTGCTGCAAATCGGCGGCCATCTGTGCGCCACGGGTGGCGATGGTGGTTTGGGTCTGTTGCCCCGTGCGCTCAATCTCGGTCAGGCGGGTGCCATAATGCTGGCGGATCTGATCCGCCCGCGCCATGGCTTCTTCGCTCCAGGCGCTTGCCCGGCCATCCATATGGTCAATGGTCTGGGTAAATTTTTGATCCATCTCATTCGCGTTGTGGGCCATGCCGTCGGCCATCATGCCGGCCCGCTGCGAGAAATTCTGCTGCGCCTGCTGGACGCTCTGCTCTATTTCGGCCAGGCGGGCATTGTAATGCTGGCTCAGACGGTCGGCCTGGCTCATGGTATTTTCGGTCAGGCTCTCGGCCCGCGCCTCGGCCCGGTCCATGGCCCCGGCCAAGGCTTCCGATTGCGCCTGCAGGACGCCGGCCGCCTCTGCGGCCCGATGTTGTGATTTCGTGACGGAGGCTTCGAATGCGCCGGCCTGTCCCAGCAACAAATCGTTGATCTTGCCGCCCTGTTCGGTCAGGCGTTCGGCCGCACCTTCCAGGGCCCTGGCCCGTCCGCCCAGTTCTTCGACCAAGGCGGCGGTGCGGGCGTTGGCGGAGGTCGAACTGTGGCTGATGTCTTCGACCCGTTGGCGCAACAGGCTTTCAACCTGGCGCACCTGATCGGTGGCCTGCGCCGACGCCTGGGTCAACTCCTCCGCCTGGCGGCGCAGGGCGGCGGAGATCATTTCGATCCGGGCATCCGCCTGATCGTCGGGATAGGTCAGACGCCGCAGCTCCGCCTGCAATGCGGCGGCATGATCGGTCATCTCGCTACCCCGGCGCAGATAGAACAACGCCAGCCACAGGACACCCAAGGGGGCGAAAACAGCGCTTAGCACCGACGCGAGTTCGTGGGGCAGCAGAAAGCCCAGGGCGTCCCATCCGACATAGCCGATGATATAGCTGAAACAGACGGCCAGCCAGACCGCGGTGATCAGCAGACCCAGCATCAGGCCGCGGTGGAAATTGACCTCCCGCGGGGACCACCATCTTGGCGGCCGTCCGCCCACGCCGCCACCAGGGCCGCCGCTAAAGTTACCCCCACGCCCGCCGTGGCCGTGATCCCGTATGACGGCTTCCGCCGGTATCGGCAGTTGGGTGACGGGTGTCTCTATTTGCGACATTGGGCTATCCCTTCAGGACCCATGACTACGGCGCGGTTTACAGGTGATCCGGATCGACCGATTGGTACAATTGGGCATAAGGCGGGCGGACGTGTTGAACAAGAAAAAAATTCGGCATTATACCCGTATGGGTGATGGCCACCGCGAAGCGGACCCATGCGCCCGGATTGACTTGTCCCTGGCTGAAGCGGATCACGTCGCGCGGTTCCGTCAAATCATCAACCTGGGCAAAGCTGTCCGAGCGGAAGGGCCGGTTTACCGTTGCCATTTGGGCAAAGGACAGACCGTCGTAGTAATCGCTGCCGCGCCCGGCCTCGAACTCCAATTCCAGGGCATAGTAATCCCAGATCATATCCGTGCGGTTGATCACCACCTTATGCAGGGCGAAACCGACCGCATGCATGGTGTGTACCCGGCTGCCGAAATCCGCCGCCTCCACACGGATGGCAACGACGACTTCGCCCTCGCCAAAAACTTCTTCAACCAGCACGATGGGATCTTCCAGGCTGCCCGTGCCGGATGCCGCCAGCAGACGAAAGTTGCTCGACGCCTCGGAAAAGCTAATGCCCGGCAACGAAATGCGGCTGGCCGCCCCGGCCCCATGGGGACCGACACCGGCGGTCAGGAGCAAAACCGCAAGAGCCAGATAAAAACGCAGGGTTATGGCTAATCGCATAGGCATGCCCCATTGTCCCTGACTGTGGGCCTCAGGTCAAAGCATGGCTTGCCTGTCGGGGATCTGATTGCCAACGGCGTCGATGGGGCACGACGGCTTTCAAATCATGCAGAAGGCCTCTAAACTGCTGCGTCAAGGCGGTGGATGAGGTCCGATACGACCTGTTCAAGCCGATTGGGGGAGGCACAGACTATGGCGGCACGGACCATCTACGAGGCGCCGCGCCCGGCGGCGGGGCCGGGAGAGACCATCGTGACCAGTACCTGCGGCCACAATTGCGGCGGACGTTGCGTGGTCAACGCCCATGTACACCAGGGCCGGATCACCAGGATATCCACCGATGCCCGGCGCTGGAACCCGGGACATCCACCATTGCAGGCCTGCGCCCGCGGCGTCGGTCAGATCGAGCGCACCTATCATCCCGACCGTCTGCAATATCCCATGCGCCGCACGGGCCCCCGCGGGTCCGGCCAGTTCGCGCGGATTTCCTGGGATCAGGCCTTGGACGAGGTCGCGGCCCAGTTGTTGCGCGTGCGCCAGACCTGGGGCAACAAGGCCATCCTTGACGGCTCACGCTCGGGCACCCTGTCCATGTTGCATGGCCGGGGGGCGGCGAAGCGTTTCTTGCATCTGTTTGGCGGCTGCACCAATCTGTGGTCGAACATGTCCTGCGAGGCGGAGATTTTCGCCGTGCGCGCCACCTATGGCCCGGAAATCTCGTACAAGGCCGCCGGCCGGGAACCCACGGACTATGTCAATTCAAAGCTGATCTGGATGTGGGGCTGGTCGCCGGGTGACGGGACCTTTGGCACCGGCACCATGCAGTATTTGAAGCAGGCGAAACAACAGGGCACGCGCATTGTCTGCATCGATCCACGCCGGACCCGCACCTCCATCCAGTTGGCCGACGAGCACATATTCATCCGTCCCTCCACGGATGCCGCGGCGCTGATCGCCATGACCTATGTGATCGTCGCCGAAGGGCTGCACGATCAGGCTTATTGCGACCGTCATGTGCAGGGCTTTGACGAGGCGACCCTGCCCGCGGGTGCGCCGGCGGGCGCCTCCTATCGCGCCTATCTGATGGGCGCGGGCGATGGCATCGTCAAGACGCCGGAATGGGCGGCAGGGATCACCGGCATCCCCGCCGCGACCATTCAGCGCCTGGCGGTCGAGTTCGCCACAACCAAGCCGGCCGCGTTGCAGGGCGGATATGCGCCCGGTCGAACGGCGTTTGGCGAACAATTCCACCGGGCGGCCTATGCCCTGGCGGCGATCACCGGCAATGTGGGCGTCGTGGGAGGCAATTCCGGCATCAGCAATGGCGCCACCGGCAATAGCTTTTTCCAGGGCTTTCCGGCGGGGCGAAATCCGCTGGCGGCGAATGTGTCCGCGCCCCTGCTGGCCGACCTGTTGACCCGGGGGAAAAGCGGCGGTTATCCGGCGGACATCAAATTGATCTATTCGGCGGGCGGCGATCTGTTCAATCAGTGTCCGAACGCGGCGAAAACCGCCAAGGCTTTGGACAGCGTCGAATTCATTGTCGGCCAGGATCATTTTCTGACCCCGACCACCCGCCATGCGGATATCGTGCTGCCGGCCACGACCTTTTGGGAACGCAACGACGTCCACACCCCCTGGGCCGGGGCGGGTCATTACGCGATCTTCATGGGCCAGGCGATCGAACCCATGTACGAGTGCCGCAATGATCTTGATATTTTCACCGATCTGGCCGGGCGGGTCGGGATCGAGGGTTATAACGACCGCGGCGAGATGGACTGGCTGCGCGACCTCACCAAGGGCGCGGTGGATGATTTCGATGCCTTTCAGGCGCAGGGCGTGGCCCGTTTTCCCGCACCGCGGGACGCGGTCGCCTTCGCCCGGCAGATCCGGGAACCCGAGGCGCATAAATTTTCCACGCCGTCGGGCAAGATCGAAATCTACGCCTCCGCCATCGCCGAAAACCCCGATCCTTATGGCCTTGGCGCCATCGCGCCGATCCCGACCTGGGTGCCGCAACTGGAGCACGATAGCGCCTATCCGCTCAGCTTATGCAGCCCAAAGTCGCGGGCCCGCACCCATTCCATTCATGGCAACCAGGAAAAGCTGGCCAAGGTGGACCCGGACGATCTGTGGCTGCATCCGGTGGATGCCGCGGCGCGCGGCATTCACCAGGGTCAGATGGTCCGGGTTTTCAACGCCCAGGGCGCCACGATGTTGCCGGCCCGGGTGACGGATAACATCGCACCGGGCGTGGTTTCCATCAAGGAAGGCGCCTGGTTCACGCCGGATGCCGAGGGGGTCGACACCGAAGGTTGCGCCAATGCGGTGACCCTGGACCGGTCCGCGCCCAGCGGCGCGACGACGTACAACACGAACTTTGTCGAGGTGCGGCCGGTCAATAGTTAGAGAACATTTCCATGAACTGGAGTCGTGAACGCGGCTGAAGTGATTGGTTCAATGTCTCTAGTCGCGAAGACCCCAAGCACATAGAGAGCAAATGTACACTGGGCCCGGCGGGATCTTACCGGTCGCCGTGGGCGGCCTTGGGTACCATGCCGACCAGTTCGTCCAGGCAGGCGGCCTGGGTGCGGGCCGTGGTGTCCAGGCTGGCGTCGGCCTTGCGGTACAGGCTTTCGCGGCCATCCAGGATGCGGTGCAAATCCTGCATGGCCTCCCGGTTGCCGGCCATGGGGCGCTGGTCGCCCTGCGCCGCCACCCGGGCCATGTGCGCCTCCGGCGCGGCTCGCAGCCAGATGGTGTAACAGGACGAGAGCAGGCGTTCGTAGGTGCCGGGTTCCGTGACCAGACCGCCGCCGGTTACCAGCACCGCCCGGGGATGGCTCTCGATCACCTGTTCCAGGCACTGCCGTTCCAGCCGGCGGTAGGCGGCCCGGCCCAGCAGATCAAAGATCTCGTCCAGACCCATGCCGGCCTTTTCCTCGATCTGCTTGTCCAACTGCACGAAGGGTAGAGCCAGACGCTGGGCCAGGGCCCGCCCCAGGGTGCTTTTGCCGGCGCCGCGCAGGCCGATCAGGGCGATGCGGCCGCTTTGTCCGGCCTCGGGCGCATAACGCAGGCGCAGATGACGATGCAGATCGGCCAGGTCATCGTTGTTCAGCGCGGCCAGTTGCTCCAGGATCAGCGCCATTTCCACCGGCCGGTCCGGGCCGTCCTGAACCAGTTCCGAAAGCGGCAGATGCATGGCGGCGGCGATTTGCCGCAACAGAATGATCGACACATTGCCCTGGCCGCTTTCCAGTTGCGCCAGATAGCGTTCCGACACCCCGGATTCAGCAGACAGTATCTTGCGCGTCATGCCGCGCCGGGCCCTGGCCCCGCGCACCCGGTCGCCCAGCAGGGCCAAATAGCGTTCGTCGCCGTCGGCCCTGTCCGCCTGATTTTGCTCCATTCGACGCTGCATGGTTGCCTCGTTGCCGTGAATTCGCTTGCGATCAGCTATTGGAGCATGAAATGATGTTACATGCATTATAATTCTTTTTTGTTGGTTTTGGGATTAAAAATGCAGTATAGATCATTTTTAGAGCTGACTATGCGCGATCGAAATCCGGGGGACCCATGGCGAAATCCATCACCATATTGATTGGCACCATCACGGGGACCGCGGAATTGGTTGCCGAAGATGTGGCGCCGGTGTTGGAAGAAGCCGGCTATCGGGTCGCGACCGTGGATATGGACGGCTTGACCCCGGATGTGCTGTGCGAGTGCGATCTGGTGCTGATCTGTACCTCGACCTATGGTCAGGGCGATGTGCCCGATAATGCCATGGAACTGTACGAAGCGTTGGGCGCGCAGCGGCCTGATTTGTCGGGCTTGCGTTATGGTATGATCGGTTTGGGCGACAGCACCTACGCCGATACCTACAACCAGGGCAGCGCCCGGTTTGACGCCCTGTTGCGGGAACTGGGGGCCCAACGGATCGGCGAAGTCATGCGCCACAATGCGTCGAGCGATGAATTGCCGGAAGAAGCCGGCGTTGTCTGGGCCAGGGAATGGGTCAAAACTCTGGCCAACTAGAAACTTCGCGACGGTGGGAGGAACATTGATATGACCAGCGGCCACAGTACATTCGATCTGTCCCAGGAGCCGCCTTTGGTGACCGTGCCGCGGGATTATAACCTGGCGGTGGACTTCCTGGACCGGCGCGTCGACGAGGGCTTTGGCGAAAAGACCGCCTTCATTGATGGCAGCGGCAGCCACAGCTATGGCGCATTGCAGGACAGCGCCAACCGCTTCGGCAATGCGCTGCTGGATCTGGGGGTGCAACCGGAGCAGCGCGTCATGCTGCTGCAACTGGACAGCATTGATTTTCCCATTGCCTTCTTTGGCGCCATCAAGGCCGGCCTGGTGGCGGTGCCCGTCAATACCCTGCTGACCACCGACGATTATCACTACATGCTGCGGGATTCCCGCTCCCGCGCCCTGGTGGTGAGCGCCGAACTGTTGCCCGTGGTTGCGCCGATCCTGGATCAGTTACCCGATCTGCGCCATATAATCGTCACCGGCAGCGGTGACACGGCAGGTCATGCAACCATGGCCGCGACCTTGGCGGGGGCCAGTCCGGCGCTCGCGGCGGCGCCCACTTCGGCCGACGATGTGGCGTTCTGGCTCTATTCCTCCGGCTCGACGGGACGCCCCAAGGGCGCGCCCCATTTGCAAAGCGATATGATCCATACGGCGGTCCTGTATGGCCTGGGCGTCTTGGGCATTCAGTCCGACGATGTGGTCTATTCCGCCGCCAAGTTGTTTTTCGCCTATGGACTGGGTAATGCCCTGACCTTTCCCATGATGGTGGGCGCCACTTCGGTTTTGCTGGCCGGGCGGCCGACGCCCGAGGCCGTCATGGCCCAAATCAGGGACAGCAAGGCCAGTATATTTTATGGCGTGCCCACGCTTTACGCCGGTATCCTGGCGGACGACAGCATTGGCCGGGCAGCATCCTCGCCGCGCCTGCGCCAATGCGTTTCGGCCGGCGAGGCCCTGCCCGAGGACGTCGCCAAACGCTGGGCAGAGCGGTTTGGCGTGGATATTCTGGACGGCATCGGCTCGACCGAGATGTTGCACATTTTCGTTTCCAACCGCCCGGGTGCGGTGCGTTTCGGCAGTACCGGATTGCCGGTGCCGGGCTACCGTTGCCGCCTGACCGATGATACGGGCGGGGAGGTGGCGCCGGGAGAGATCGGTGATTTGCTGGTCAACGGGCCGACCTCGTCGCCTTATTACTGGAACAACCGGGAAAAAAGCATCGCCACGTTTGAAGGCGCCTGGACCCGTACCGGCGATAAGTATATCCGTGGCGAGGACGGCTATTTCATCTATGCGGGCCGCACCGATGATATGTTGAAGGTCGGTGGCATCTGGGTCTCGCCGTTCGAGGTGGAATCCGCCCTGATGGCCCATGACAGCGTTCTGGAAGCAGCCGTGGTCGGGCACGGCGATAGCGACGGACTGATCAAGCCGAAGGCCTTTATTGTGCTTAAGGCGGGGGGCGGCGATGGGGATCAGGCGGCCGCGCTGCAACAATTCGTCAAGGACCGGCTGGCGCCCTATAAATATCCCCGTTGGGTGGAATTTGTCGACGAATTGCCCAAGACCGCGACCGGCAAGATCCAACGTTTCAAGTTGCGCGATTAGCGGCGATCGGGGATGACAACCAGCACATGGTAGGTGGCTTTGAAAGTATCCGGGCGGCGGGCCAGCGCCTGGAATGCGCCTGGTTGGGTCCGGCGCCATCTGACGATCCCGACGGTCCACCCACCCTGGTATTTCTGCACGAAGGACTGGGCTGCGTTGCCCTGTGGCGTGATTTTCCGGCCCAATTGGTTGCCGCCACGGGCCTTGGCGGGTTTGTCTATAGCCGCCAGGGCTATGGCGGCTCCGATCCCTGTGTGCTGCCACGGCCTATTACCTATATGCATGATGAAGGACTGCGGGTTTTGCCTGCCCTATTGGCCGCTGCCGGCATCAAACGGGCCATTCTGGTGGGCCATTCCGACGGCGCCTCGATCGCGCTGATCTATGCCGGCGGCACGCCGGCGTTGGGTTTGGCGGGCCTGATCCTGGAGGCGCCCCACGTGTTTATGGAACACTGCAACGCGGCCAGCATCGCCAAGGTGCGGGAAACCTATGCCATGGGTGACCTGCGCCAGCGTCTCGCGAAATATCATGGCGACAACGTGGACTGCGCCTTCCGCGGCTGGTCGGAGCCCTGGCTGGGGACAGGTTTCAGCAGTTGGAATTTGGAAGAATACCTGCCGCATATCTGTGCGCGAAAGCCGGTGCCAACCCTGGTGATCCAGGGCGCGGATGACGAATATGGCACCATCGCCCAATGCCAGGCTATTGAGCGGGGCATCGGCGCGGATGCGGCAACGCTGTTGCTGCCTGAATGCGGCCATGCGCCCCACCAGGATCGGTTCGAACAAACCCTTGCGGCCATGGTGGCGCACATCGGCGCTATCGTTTGAAGCGCCCTTCGGCCCGGCGGCAAGCGCCTTAAGCATGTTTCTTCGAAACATGTTCGGACTCTTAAGAAAAGAGCAATTGAACCAATCACTTGGGTCGCTAAAGCGAATCCAATTGACTGAAAATTGCTCTAGGAAAGAGAGCCCTAGGCGGCTTTTCGGCGCGGAATAAACGGCTGGCGCGGTTCGACCTCTAAATCACGGATCGATTTCGCTTTATGTTCTTCGCAGTACGAACTACCGTCGGAGCGAACTTCGCCGCAGTATTCGTGGCTAGGGTGATCGCCGTGGGGCCACAGGGGCCAAAGACACCCTCTGCGGGGCCTGATATCAAGCATTTTCCGCTCTCATCACGTTATTAAAAAGGACATGTTACTATGGAACATGTTTATCATATGTTGCGGCGCACCATTTTGTCAAGTACCGATTATCATTAATGAATCATCATGCGCCACTTTTTTCGAATCGGCCCGTGGATAGGTCATGCAAAAGCCCGCGCTTTGCCTGCCTCCTGGATTAAGATAGTCTTGGGCGCATGGCATACCCTAGTGAAAGCCAAGTTCGCTATTTGAAGCGGGGATTGACCCAGCCGGGCGGAAAATTGCCCCTGTTCGACGAACTGGGCCAGGAAATCGATCTTCGCACGATTCGCGCCTGTATCAAGGCCGGTTGGTCCGAACCCTGGTTCGCCAACCCGTTGAAACCCGATTGGCTGGTCTGCCGCCTGACGGACAGCGGTCGGACGATACTGGCCAGATAAAATCAAGGACCATTGGTACAATATCAACGCCCGCCGCTATGCGATGTGTTTTTTGTGGAAATGTCCGGACCTTGATCTGGCCCTTCCGGAGGCGCCATGAAGCTGTCCCCGACGGTCGTCCAAATGAGCGCGGGCCTGTGAGCAGGAGATCGATTTAGGCATGCCGTATAAAACTTTTGGCTTTACGCAAGAACAAATTCTGATGCGGGATAGCATCCTTGGGCTGTTGGGGCGGGTGCTGCCGGCGGAAAAAATGCTGGAACTGGATAAGGCCTCGGCCTTTCCCGCCGCGGCCTTTGAGGCTATTGCGGCGGATGGCTGGCTTGGCCTGCCCATCGGATCGGAATATGGCGGTGCCGGGGCCTCCAACACGGATATGGCGGTCTTCATCGAGGCGATGGGCTATTACCACTACGGGGTCCGGTCGGCCTATATGACAACGGCGATCTACGGCGCCTCGCATTTGCAATACCATGCCACCGAGGCCCAGCGGCAGGACATGCTGCCCCGCCTGATAGCGGGCCAGTTGAGGATGTGCATCGCCTATTCCGAGCCTGACAGTGGATCCGATGCCGCTGGCATTCGCACCCGTGCGGTTCGCGACGGCGATGCCTACCTGATCAATGGGCAAAAAATCTACATCACCAATGCGCATGTCAGCGATTGGATGGTGGTCTCGGCCAAGACTGATCCTGACGCCGGGCACAAGGGACTGAGCTTGTTCCTGGTGGATAGCAAGACGCCAGGACTGACGATCCGGCCCATGGATCCCTTGGGCTCCCGCAGCTCTTTGCCGAACGAAGTATTCTTCACGGATGTGCGGGTGCCGGCTGGCAATCTGCTGGGCAGCGAGGGCGGCGCCTGGCCGATGCTGATGCGCGGCCTGAACCAGGAGAGGCTGCTGCTGGCCGCGACATCCGCCGGCCATTGCATGCGCATACTGGAACTGGCCAAGGATTTTGCTGTCAATCGCACGGCGTTCGGGAAGCGTATAACGGAATATCAGGCGATCTCCCACAAACTGGCGGATATGCATATGTTGACCGAGTTGGCCCGCATGGCGACTTTTCACGCGGCGCGGATGCTGGACGCGGGCGAAGACGCGGTTTTGGAAACCACCACGGCCAAGATCGTGGCAACGGAGAATAATTTCAAGGTTGCGGACCTGGGTATGCAGATCATGGGCGGAGCGGGCTATATGGCCGGGGAAATGCAACGATTGTTTCGCGAGGCGCGCCTGGGCCCCATTGGCGGCGGCACCTCGGAAATTCTCAGAAATGTCATTGGCAAGCGCTTAGGGCTTTAGCAATGCCGCATTTTGCCGTAAAACAATGCAGCATTGGCGCGGCGGGGTGGAATTCCATTCGCAACATCGCCGCTACGCTGGCACACTGGGCACCGGTTAGGGGCGGGATTCAAGCAGGCTAAATGGCGAACAATAGTGAAATTAAACGCACCATGAAACTGGTGATCGACGCGGTCGACGAGGTGCCCCATGTGGACGAGGCGGTGCGGCGTGACTTGCGCCGATTGTTCACCAGCCTGCGTGACATTTTGACCCGATTGCCTGAGGCGCGTTGGGACGAGGCGGAGATGGTGGCGGATCAGGCCAAGGAATTTTTGGCATCCGCCTCCCTGGACCGTCTCAACCAGACCATGATCCGTTCGTCTTCGTTGGGTCTGCGCCAGGCGGCGGAAAGGCTGGACGACATTGCCCCGCGGGTGCTGATCCTAAGCCGCCAGGCGACCAACCTGTTCAGCTAGGGCCTGTTGACAATCATTTTGCTGCGATGATTGCAGCCACGAGGTTGAGATTAGCGGCATAGCTTATATCTGTCTTGTCGTACCTAGTTGCGATGCCTCTGAATTCCTTGATTTTGGCGAAATAGTTTTCCACCAGATGCCGCCAGCGATAGACATGCTTGTCGTATTCATACTGGATCTTTCGATTGCTCTTTGGCGGGATGACGGCGGCGGCACCGCGTTTGTTCAATTCCTCTCGCAGCCAGTCGACGTCAAAAGCCTTGTCGCCTAACAATGCGGCGAACTCAACATTCTCAATGAGCGGCGCAACGCCAATCGTGTCGTGACGCTGTCCTGGCAGCAGAACGAACCGCACTAGGTTTCCCAAGGCATCCACCAAGGCATCCACCAAGGCAACGATCTTGGTGGTCAAGCCGCCTTTCGAGCGCCCAATGGCCTGATTTTGAGTCCCCCTTTTGCGCCGCTCGCCTTCTGGTGAACGCTGACGATGCTACCGTCGATCATGGCGTATTCGAAGTCCGGTTCCTCCGATAGGACCTCGAACAACTGTTCGAACACGCCGTTTTTGGCCCAACGCCGAAAACGTTGGAAGATGGAGTTCCAGCTACCAAAGGTTGGCGGCAGATCGCGCCAGGGGGAGCCTGTGCGAACGCGCCACAAAATAGCCTCCAGAAACAGTCGGTTATCGGCCGCCGTCACACCGCAATCCGTGGCTTTACCCGGAAGGTGCGGTGAAACCTTCTCCCAGACCCTGTCATCGACGACAAAACGTTCTGTGTTCATGATAAACTCCCCGCAAAGGGTAGCTTGAATCACATTTCTCGATTCAGGGGAATCCCCTAATTGTCAACAGGCCCTAGCGCTAAACACTGAATGTAGTGAAACTCAGGCCGACATAGGCTCCGTAGCCAGCCAAGAGTATCCCACCTTCCAACCGGCTTAGACAATTCTTCGTATACAAGAACAGCAACAGCAGTAGAGACGTTCCAAGCATGATCCATTGGTCGAATTGAAGAATTCGTTGGTGGACCGGAAGTGGCTGAAGCAGGGCAGATATACCTAGAATTCCTAACAAATTAAAGATATTGCTGCCAAGCACGTTTCCAATGGCCACATCTGCGTGCCGACGCAGCGCCGCGATCACCGAAATCGAAAGCTCTGGGAAGGACGTGCCAACCGCTACCAACGTCAAGCCGATAACTGCGTCGGAAACGCCCAATTGCTCTGCGATCCCGACGGCCCCTATAAGTAATACGTGTGATCCAGCAATTAGGAGCAGTAAACCAGTAGTCACGGTCGTTACAATCCATACGGCTGCTTTTGGCAGAGGGGTGATTTCTTCGGCTTCGGCTTCGTGGACCTCGGCAGAAGGTGCGCCGTGGAAGCGTTCGCTCCAATAAGCCCATACCAAGTAAGCCACCAACGCCATCAAAAAAATCACGCCGTCCGCGCGCTCCAGCGCGCTTCCGCCGAGCAAAACGGAAAACAATATGCTGGCCGCTACGACCGTGACAGCGTCACGGCGTAGTGCCAACGGCTTGACCGCCAGCGGCGTAATCAGGGCGCATATTCCTAGAATCAGCAGAATATTGCCGATATTGCTACCGACAACATTGCCGATAGCGATATCTGGTCGCTCATCTAGTGCGGCCTCTACAGAGACCATCAACTCTGGCGCCGAAGTGCCGAAGCCTACGATGACGAGCCCACTTAGCAATGGCGATACGTCGAGACGCCTAGCGGAAGCCAATGCGCCTCGAATCAAAGCCTCGCCGCCAAAAGCAAGCAAGGCCACGCCGAGCGCCAAAAGCAGGAAATTCACCATGTTTCAGTACTACCTTTATCGCTATCTCTGGAACCCTCGCGAAGGGCGAGCGCGCAGCACTATATCTAGTGGTTTCGCGGACAGAATAAGTTACTGTAAAATCAGTCTCTAGTGTTCCGCACCATTTAATTCGAGATGAAAAACTTGACCTCTTCGCGGGGGCGCCGGCCGGAGAACGGCCAGGGCAGCCGTGGGCACCGTAGCGGGGCGGTATAGCTGGGAAACGAGGCGCGCCGCCGGGGCGCCGGGGTCTTGGGCGGGCGAGTCGCCAATGCGTAGTCTGGCCGGCGCATTAGCTGTTCAGCGGTTTACCGGTCACGGCCAGGGCGGCTTCCTTGACGGCTTCGTTCAAGGTGGGATGGGCATGGCAGGTGAGCGCAATATCTTCCGACGAGGCGCCCATTTCCAAGGCCAGAACCAGTTCGGCGATCAGGGTGCCGGCATCGGGGCCGATGATGTGGGCGCCGAGTAGACGGTCGGTCGACTTGTCCGCCAGCAGTTTGACGAAGCCGCCCTCGGTATCGCCGCTGGAACGCGCCCGGCTGTTGGCGGCAAAGCTGAAACGGCCCTTGTTGTAGGCGATGCCGGCATCTTTCAACTGCTCTTCGGATTGACCTACCGTGGCGACTTCGGGCCATGTGTAGCAGACTGCGGGAATGGCGTCGTAGTTCACTGCAGCCGCATGGCCGGCCAGTTTTTCCGCCAGGACCACGCCCTCGTCCTCCGCCTTGTGGGCCAGCATGGGGCGGTCTGGCAGGACGTCGCCGATGGCGAAGATGCCCGTGATATTGGTCTGGTAGTCTTCATCCACGGGTATGAAGCCACGCGCGTCCATGGCAACGCCCGCCTCGGCCAGGCCCAGGCCGTCGGTAAAGGGTTTGCGGCCGATGGCGACCAGGGCCACATCCGCCTTCAGGGTTTCCTTATCGCCGCCTTTGGCCGGCTCCAGGCTTAATTCCACGCCGCCGCGAACCTTCCTTGCCGCCGTGACCTTGGTGCCCAGGCGGAACGCCATGCCCTGCCCGGTCAGGCTGCGTTGCAGGTTGCGCGACAGTTCTCCATCCATGCCCGGCGTGATCCGGTCCAGGAATTCAACCACCGTGACCTTGGCGCCCAGGCGGCCCCAGACCGAGCCCATTTCCAGACCGATATAGCCGCCGCCGATCACCACAAGATGTTTTGGCACCTTGCTCAACGACAGGGCGCCGGTCGACGACAAGATGAGTTTTTCATCAATCTCCACCCCCGGCAGCCCCATGACCTCCGAGCCGGTGGCAATAACGATGTTTTCCGCCGTCAAGGACCGTTCGCCGCCGGCGCTCAGGCTGACCAGGACCGTGCCCGGCGATGCGATGCGCCCGCGGCCAGGGATATATGCCACCTTGTTTTTCTTAAACAGTCCCTCGATCCCCGTGGTGAGGTCGGTGACCACCTGGGTCTTGCGGGCCATCATGGTTTTCAGATCCACGGACAAGCCGCCGGTCTTGATCCCGTGCCGCGCGAATTCCGCTTCCGCCTCGTGATAGAGATGGGAGGATTGCAACAGGGCCTTGGATGGAATGCAGCCCACGTTCAGACAGGTCCCGCCCAAGGCGCCGCGCATCTCCACACAGGCCGTGCGCAGGCCCAGCTGGGCCGCCTTGATGGCGCCAATATAGCCACCCGGGCCGCCGCCAATGAAGACTACATCAAATTTATCATCGCTCATGGCAGGCTTCCATTGGCGCACGTTCAATTCAAAGGTGCTCAGACTCTATAAGAACGAGCGGTTGAAGCAATCATCGAGACGCGTAAACGAACCCAATTCATCGACAACTGCCCTAGATTTCAAACAACAGGCGTTCGGGTTCCTCGATACATTCCTTGACCCGCACCAGGAAGGTTACCGCCTCGCGGCCGTCAACAATCCTGTGATCGTAGCTCAATGCCAGATACATCATTGGCCGGGCTACGACTTCGCCATTTACCACCATGGCCCGGTCCTGGATCTTGTGCATGCCCAGAATGGCGGATTGCGGCGGATTCAGTATCGGCATGGAGAGCAACGAACCATAGACTCCGCCGTTTGAAATGGTAAAGGTACCGCCCTGCATTTCGTCGATGCTCAGTTTGCCATCACGGGCGCGGCGGCCGAAATCGATGATTGCCCCTTCGATATCGGCAAAAGACATGCCATCCGCATCGCGCAATACCGGGACCACAAGGCCCTGGGGCGTACCAACGGCAACCCCAATGTTGTAATAATTCTTGTAGATCAGATTGTCGCCGTCGATTTCCGCATTGACCGCCGGCACCTCGGCCAGGGCCTGGGTGCAGGCACGCACGAAGAAGGACATGAAGCCGAGGCGGTGACCGTGGCGTTTTTCAAAGACGTCCCGGTACTTGCTGCGCGCCGCCATGACCGCGCTCATGTCCACCTCGTTGAAAGTGGTCAGCATGGCGGCGGTGTTTTGCGCCTCCTTGAGGCGCCGCGCGATGGTCCTGCGCAGGCGCGTCATGCGGACGACTTCTTCCAGCCCGGCGTTGGGGCGCGGGCCGACGTCCTGGTGTCCTGCCGGCGCGGCGGTGACATTCGGGTCTGGAATAACCTGTTGCGGCGCGGCGGCTGGTGCCGCTGGAGCCGCCACAGGGCGGACCATTGGGGTCGAGACGGGCGTCGACGCCGCGCCGGACTTGACGTAATTCAGCACATCTTCCTTCAACAGCCGGCCATCCTTGCCGCTGGCCGGTATGGCGGCGGGGTCAAGGCTATGTTCCTGCACCAGACGGCGCACCGCCGGTGACAAGGAGGCAAACGCCGTGCCGGCTGTCGCCATGGGCGCCGCCGCGGCTGCCGCGGCAGATGCGACCGGGGCCGGGGCGGCAACGGGGGCCGGGGCGCTGACCGGCCCGGCAGGCGCGGCGGTGGTGGCCTGGGTCTCATCAATGCGGCCCAACAGGCCACCCATGGCCACCGTGGCTTCCTCCAGCGCGACGATTTCGGTCAGGATACCGGCGGTGGGCGCAGGTACTTCCACCGCGACCTTGTCCGTTTCCAGTTCCACCAGCGGCTCGTCCTGGGCAACCGTTTCGCCGACTTGCTTCAGCCAACGGGCCACGGTCGCCTCGATCACGGATTCACCCAATATGGGAACCAGGATATCGATCATCTAAGGGCCCTCGTTTCGTTGCATGCACTCAATAATTGGTTGCGTTTAAAGTCCCAGCGCCTTGGCGACCAGAGCGGACTGTTCCTTGAGATGGGTCGCTGCGCTGCCGGTGGCGGTCGAGGCGCTTTCGGGCCGTCCGATGTAATGCGGCCGTTGTGATTTATGGCTGATTTTGTCCAGCACCTGTTCCAATCGGGGCATTATGAACCACCAGGCGCCCATATTCTGCGGTTCTTCCTGACACCAGATAACCTCGGCATTGGGAAAGCGAGCCAGTTCCTTGCACAGGGCGGCCTTCGGGAAGGGGTATAGTTGTTCCATGCGCAGCAGATAGACGTTCTTTTTCCTCGCTGCATCCCGTTGCTCCAACAAGTCATAATAAACCTTGCCGCTGCACAGAACGACGCGACGGATCTTGTCGTCGGCGGCGAGCTGTTTGCGGTCGCCGTCGTGTTCGTCCCAAAGCAGGCGGTGAAAGTTGGAGCCCGGCCCCAGGTCGGCCAGGTTGGAAACACAGCGTTTATGGCGCAACAACGATTTTGGTGTCATCAAGACCAGTGGCTTGCGGAACTTGCGATGCAGTTGCCGGCGCAGGATATGAAAATAATTGGCCGGCGTGGTGCAGTTCGCGACCTGCATGTTGTCTTCGGCGCAAAGCTGTAGGTAACGCTCCAGCCGGGCCGAGGAATGTTCCGGACCCTGGCCCTCAAAGCCATGCGGCAGCAACATGACGAGGCCGCTCATCCGCAGCCATTTGCTTTCCCCGGACGAGATGAACTGGTCAATAATGACCTGGGCGCCATTGGCGAAATCGCCGAACTGCGCTTCCCAGATGATCAGGCCGCGTGGTTCAGCCAGGGAATAGCCATATTCAAAGCCCAGCACCCCGGCCTCGGACAGGGCCGAATTTACGACGTCAAATCGCGCCTGCATTTTATCCAGATTGTTCAACGGCGTGTAGGTATGTTCGTCAACCTGGTCGATAAATTGGCAATGCCGTTGGGAAAATGTGCCACGGGCGCTGTCCTGGCCCGACAGCCGGACGGGAAACCCTTCCAGTGCCAACGATCCAAAAGCCAGAGCTTCCGCCGTCGCCCAATCGATGCCTTCGCCGCTTTCGACAATGGCCCGCTTGGCGGTCAGTTGCCGCTGCACGGTACGATGCAGGTTGAAATCGCCGGGCACCTCCGTCATCACCCTGCCAATATGCGCCAGGGTCTTCAGCTTGACCGAAGTTTCACCGCGCCTGGCCTCGCCGCGGGCTGCTTCCAGGCCCTGCCAGCGGCCTTCCAGCCAATCCGCCTTGTTCGGTTTGTAGGCCGCCGCCGCCTCGAAATCCTGTTCCATGCGGGCCTGGAAGTCGGCCACGCTGTTATCGGCCTCTTCCTGACTTACAACGCCGTCGGCGACCAGCTTTTTCGCATAGATCTGGCGCGAGGTCGGGTGCTGACCGATGGCCTTGTACATCAGCGGCTGGGTAAAAGCCGGTTCGTCGCCTTCGTTATGGCCGTGGCGGCGATAACAGTACATATCGACGATCACGTCCTTTTTGAACCGCTGGCGAAATTCAGCCGCGATCTTGCCGATGTAACAGACCGCTTCAGGGTCATCGCCGTTGACGTGAAAAATCGGCGTCTGCACCATTTTGCCCACGTCGGAGGGATAGGGCGAGGAGCGGGACAAGTGTGGATTGGTGGTAAAGCCGATCTGATTGTTGACGATGATATGGATCGTGCCGCCAACCGTATAGCCGTCCAGATCGGACAAGGAAAAACATTCCCCGACCAGACCCTGCCCGGCGAACGCGGCATCGCCATGCATCAACAGCGCCATCACCTTGCTGCGGTCGTCGTCATTCTGCTGGTCCTGCTTGGCCCTGGCCTTGCCCAGGACAACCGGATTGGCCGCTTCCAGGTGCGATGGGTTGGCCGCCAGGGAGAGATGCACCATTTGGCCGCCCAACTCCCGATCGGCGGAGGTGCCCAGATGATATTTCACATCGCCCGAACCCTGCACGTCCTGGGGATGGGCCGACTGCCCCTGAAACTCTGAAAAAATTGCCGTGAATGGCTTGCGCATAAGGTTGGACAGAACGTTCAGACGGCCCCGGTGCGGCATGCCGAGCGAAATTTCCCGTACTCCCAGTTGCGCCGCCCGGATCAGAACCGAGTGCAGCAGCGGCATCAGGCTCTCGCCGCCGTCCAGACCAAACCGCTTTGTACCCGGGTGTTTAACCTGCAGGAAGCTTTCAAAGCCTTCCGCTTCCACCAGCTCGCGCAAAATTTGCCGCTTTTCGTGGTCGGTCAGATTTATTTCCTTGCCCCTGCCCTCAATGCGCTCCTGGATCCAGGCTTTTTCGTCCGGCCCCATGATGTGCATGAATTCCACACCAATGCTGCCGCAATAGGTGCGGTTCACAATGTCCAGAATTTCCCGCAAGGTGGCATTTTCCAAACCAAGGACATAATTGATAAAGATCGGCCGATCCAGGTCCGCCTCGGTAAAACCAAAACTGTGCGGGTCCAGTTCGGAATGGGATACTGTTTTCTGCAGGCCCAGGGGATCCAGCCTGGCATGTAAATGGCCGCGCACGCGGAAGTTCCGGATCAACATCAAGGCGCGCAGGCTGTCCGTGGTGGCCTGGCGTATCTGTGCCGGGGTAATTGCGCCCAGCGCTGCCGGCGCCCGGCGGGCGCCGCCGATAATATCCCGTTCCTCGGCACCGGCGGCATAGGGGTCGGTGGGGCTTTCCAGGCTGGGTCGTGGCGCCCAGGGGGCGCCGCGGACTTCGGCCACGACAGCCTCCGCTTCATCACCCAATTCGTTGAAGAAATGCTGCCAGGAGGCATCAACCGAACTGGGAGAGCTCAAAAAGCGCTGGTAAAGCTGTTCTATGAAAGCGCTGTTGGCGCCAAACAGAAATGACGAACCTTCAAGGTTCGTTCCTGCAGGGCCCGCGCCACTCGAGTCCGCTATGGACATCTCTCCACCGGCAGCTTTCTGCCACCGTCTCCAATACGATTGCAAGGCTTGCGCATAATGCGCGCGGTATGGTTAACTCTTCATTACTGCCAGCATGGTACTGCCCAGTTTCGCTGGTGAATCGGCCACTTCGATGCCGGCGCTGCGCATGGCCTCCATCTTGTCACCGGCGGTTCCCTTGCCGCCCGAAATGATGGCGCCCGCATGGCCCATGCGCCGGCCGGGAGGGGCCGTGACCCCGGCGATAAAGCCGACCATGGGTTTCTTTACCTTGGATCGCTTGATGAATTCGGCGGCTTCTTCTTCGGCCGTGCCGCCGATCTCGCCAATCATCACAATGCCTTCGGTCTCGTCATCGCCTAGAAACATTTCCAGGCAATCAATAAAATTGGTGCCATTGATCGGATCGCCGCCGATGCCGATACAGGTGCTTTGCCCCAGACCGGCTGCCGTGGTCTGGCCCACGGCTTCGTAGGTCAAGGTACCGGACCGCGAGACAACGCCGATTTTTCCGCGGGTGTGGATATGGCCCGGCATGATACCGATCTTGCATTCATCCGGGGTAATCACGCCGGGACAGTTCGGCCCGATCAGGCGCGTCCTGCCCGAGGCCTGCAAGGCCCGCTTGACGGTGACCATATCCAGAACGGGAATGCCCTCGGTAATGCAGATCGCCAGTTCGATCTCGCAATCGATGGCTTCCAGGATCGCATCCGCGGCGTAGGGCGGCGGGACATAGATCACGGAGGCATTGGCGGCCGTCGCCTCGATCGCAGCGGCCACTGTATCGAAAACCGGCAGACCCAGATGCGTTTCGCCGCCTTTTCCCGGCGAGACACCGCCGACCATTCGGGTGCCGTAGGCGATGGCCTGTTCCGAATGGAAGGTGCCTTGTTTGCCGGTAAAGCCCTGGCAGATTACTTTTGTTTCCTTGTTAACCAGCACTGCCATCAGGCGGCCTCCTGCACGGCGGCGACGATCTTGGCCGCCGCATCGCCCAAATCGTCGGCGGAGATGATCGTCAGTCCGGAGGCCGCCATGATCTCCTTGCCTTTTTCAACGTTGGTGCCGGCCAGACGCACCACCAGCGGTTTGCTCAGATGCACCTCCCGGGCTGCCGCCACCACGCCTTCGGCAATGATGTCGCAGCGCATGATGCCGCCAAAGATGTTGACCAGTATGCCTTGCACGTTCGCATCGGATAAAATGATCTTGAAGGCCTGGGTTACCCGATCCTTGGTGGCGCCGCCGCCAACGTCGAGAAAATTGGCTGGCTCTCCGCCATGCAACTTGATGATATCCATGGTCGCCATGGCGAGGCCGGCCCCGTTCACCATGCAGCCAATGCTGCCGTCCAGCTTGATGTAGTTCAGATCCGCCTTGGCGGCTTCCACCTCGGCCGGATCCTCTTCATCCGGGTCCCGCATGGCCTCGATTTCGGGATGACGGTACAGGGCGTTGTCGTCGAAGTTCATTTTGGCATCCAGGGCCAAGACCGCGCCGGCGCCCGTCACCACCATCGGATTGATCTCAACTAGGGAGGCATCCGTATCCACGAAAGCCCCATACAGCGCCGTAATCAGCTTGACCGCGGAACCAACCTGTTCGCCTTTCAGACCCAGGCCAAAGGCCAGGCGGCGGGCGTGATGACCCTGCAAGCCGGTGATCGGGTCGATGATCAAAGTCTGGATTTTTTCCGGGGTTTCTTCTGCAACCGCCTCGATATCCATGCCGCCCTCGGTGGAGGCCATGATGGCGATGCGCGAGGTGCCCCGGTCCATCACCGCGCTAAGGTAAAGTTCCCGCGCGATGTCGCAGCCATCCTCGATATACAGCCGCTTGACCTCTCTGCCGTCCGGCCCGGTCTGACGGGTGATCAGGGTCATGCCCAGCATCTCGCCGGCAATTTTGCGGACTTCGGCAATGGATTTGGCCAGCTTGACGCCGCCGCCCTTGCCCCTGCCGCCGGCATGGATCTGCGCCTTGACCACCCAGACCGGTCCTGGCAAAGCCTTGGCCGCCTTTACCGCCTCGGCCACGCTATAGGCCGCGCTGCCATCCGGTACGCTGACGCCATAACTTTTTAACAGGCTTTTGGCCTGATGTTCATGAATATTCATCGCATTCCCTATTGACTGCCGCCAAAGTCGAACAAACGGCTCGGCTATTTGGCTTTTTTCGCGGCTTTTTTCTTCGGAGCCGCGGCCTTGGCCTTTTTGCCAAGCGACGGGTCGAGTTGCTTGCAGGCGGCGATCAGGTCCCTGACTGATTTGACGGAGTTGTCGAAGGCCTTTTTCTCGGAACTGTTCAAGGAAATTTCCACGATCCGCTCCACGCCATTGGCGCCGATCACCACCGGGGCGCCAACGTACATGTCCTTGACGCCGTATTCGCCGTTCATATTGGCGGCGCAGGGCAACACCCGCTTTTTATCCTTCAGAAAGCTTTCCGCCATCTGGATCGCGGCCGAGGCCGGGGCGTAAAACGCCGAGCCGGTTTTCAACAGGCTAACGATTTCCGCGCCGCCGTCGCGGGTCCGTTGAATGATCTTGTCCAGGCGTTCCTTGGTGGTCCAGCCCATCTTCACCAGGTCGGGCAGGGGGATGCCGGCGACCGTGGAATAGCGCGCCAGGGGCACCATGGTATCGCCATGGCCGCCCAATACGAATGCCGTTACGTCCTCGACCGAGACGCCGAATTCCTCGGCCAGAAAATAGCGGAAGCGGGCGGAATCCAGCACGCCGGCCATGCCGACAACGCGATTTGATGGCAGGCCCGTGATCTCACGCAGAACCCAGACCATGGCATCGAGCGGATTGGTAATGCAGATGACGAAGGCTTTCGGGGCGTATTTTTTGATGCCCGCGCCGACCTGCTGCATCACCTTGATATTGATGCCCAGCAGATCGTCCCGGCTCATGCCCGGCTTGCGCGCCACGCCGGCGGTCACGATGATCACATCGGCACCCCTGATGGCGGCATAGGAATTACTGCCTGAAAGGCGGCTGTCAAAGCCTTCCACCGGCGAGGCTTGCGCCAAATCCAGGGTCTTGCCCTGTGGCAGGCCGTCGACGATGTCGAACATCACCACATCGCCCAATTCCTTTAATCCTGCCAAATGCGCCAAGGTGCCGCCAATATTGCCGCCCCCGATCAATGCGATCTTGTTACGTGCCATCTGTCGTCCTTTCCAGGATACCTTACCTTATGTGCCGAAGTGCTTTTGTCCGCGTTGTTCAGGTCGACGCGCGTGGGCCAATGGCTGTTGTCGCCATGGCCACCGCCATCGGAGAATAAATGCGGCCACCCTTGTACCCCTGCTTGCCATGGGGTGCAACGGCGGCCGCCGATCGGCGGCTAAAATTGTTGGAAAACAATCAACGCGTGGCCAAACGGGGCTGCGCTCGTTATCTTTCCCAGGTTTGCCAATCATATCGCGAGCGGCAGACCGAATAGGCGGGACAGGGAGCCGGGTGATGAGCAGACGTGAAGAATTGGTGGCCGAGGTCATGGCTCTGTTGCACAAATATCAACAGGCCATCGAAACCGGCAGCCGCGACGAAATTCAGGCCATGGTACATCTGCCGGTGGCCTATATCGCCGAGGACAGCGTGCAGATGCGCGAACGCTATCCGTTCGATCCGGCGAAGTTGCGTGCGGCGACCGGCTTTCGTCACGGTAATTCCCATTACAACGTGGTTCATGTCGACGAAACCAAGGCCCATGTTCTGATTGACGCCACCCGCATGCGGGCCGACGACAGCCCCATTGAGGTGGTCGGGGCGTTCTATATTCTGCAAAAACGCGATGGCGAATGGAAAATCGCCGCCTTCTCGGGTATCCGCACACCGGCCTAAAGTTTAAAATATGGGTATTTTCAAGGATAGATTAGGCACATGAGTATTTCCGCCGGGGAACTGAACGAATTCGAGGTCGAGGCTGCGGCCTGGTTCGCGGAAAACAAACCGGGCGATCCGGGATTTTTACTGCCGCAAAGCTTCATGGAAGTGGGCACCGATCAGCAGTTCGAGTTTCTGCGCGATTGGCAGCGCAAGGTCTACGAGGCGGGTTATCTTGGCCTGGCCTGGCCGGCGGAATACGGCGGCGGCGGCAAGCACCAGGCCTTTCAGGACATCGCGACGGCAGAGATGGCGCGTCAAAAGGTTCCGTTCATGACCAATACCATCGGGCTTAGCTGGGCCGGGCCATTGATCCTGAATATGGGCACCGAGGCGCAAAAACAGGCTTATATCAAACGCATCCTGAGCGCCGAGGACATCTGGTGCCAGGGCTTTTCCGAGCCGGACAACGGCTCCGACCTGGGCAATGCCCAGTTGCGCGCGGTTCGTGACGGCGACGAGTTCGTCCTGAACGGCTCCAAGATCTGGACGTCGTTGGGAAGTTACGCCGATTACATGATCCTGCTGGCCCGCAGCAATAGCGAAACCAACACCAAGTACGAAGGGCTAAGCTATTTCCTCTCGCCCATGAAAATTCCCGGCATCGACCCGGTGCCGATCCGAAAATTGACCGGCGAATACGGCTTTACCCAGACTTTTTTCGATAATGCGCGTATTCCCGATAGCTGTCTTATTGGCGAGGAAGGCAAAGGCTGGCAGGTCGCCATGAAAACCCTGACCTTTGAACGCGCGGTCAGCGGCGGCCAGGCGGGCGGCGTGCATTCCATGCCGGTTTTCGCCGGCGAGGTGGTTGAACTGGCCCGCCATGCCCAGCGCGATGGCCGCCCGGCGATAGAGGATCCGTTGATCCGCGATCAACTCGTGGCTTTCCTGATCGAGGAACGCGGCCTGGAGCTGAATAACCAGCGCGCGCAAATTCCGGGCCTGAATACGGAATGGCCCGGCGCCATCGCCATGGCCCGCAAGTTGACCAATTCCGAATGGCGCCAGCGCCTGAACCTCTTTGCCGTGACCCTGCAGGGGGCCAATGCGTCGCGTTATGTGGATGATGCCCTGGCCATTGACGGCGGACGCTGGCAGCGCGGTTACTTCAACTCGTTTTCCAGCACCATTGGGGGCGGCACCAGCCAAATTCAAAAGAATATCGTCGGCGAACGGGTCCTTGGCCTGCCGAAGTCCGCGTAAAGGGCGCCATCATGACGGAACCAGCGGAAATTTTGTTCAGCGACGAACAGGCTCAACTACGGGAAATTGCCGAAACCTTTTCGGCCAATAAGGCCCCCATGGCCGCCGTGCGCCGGCAGTTGGAGGCCGACGCAGCGATCACAACGGAATTGTGGCAGGAAATCGCCGGTCTGGGCTGGCTGGGTATTGCCATACCCGAAGATTTTGGCGGCAGCGGTCTGGGTCTGGGCGAGGTGGTGGCCATTGTCGAACCCATGGGCCGGAATCTGCTATCCTCGCCCCTGGCCGCCACCACATTGGCCGCCCAGGCGATCCTGTGGAGTGGCAGCGACGAGCAGAAATCCCAATGGCTGCCGCAACTGGCCGGCGGCGCCGTCGCCGCCCTGGCCTTGACCGAGGCGCACGGCGATTGGGATTTATGCCATCTGACCTGCAGCGCCAGCCGCACCGCCAGCCGGCATGGCGATATGCTGTCCTTGAGCGGCGGCAAGACCTTTGTCACGGATGCGGCCATGGCCGATCTGTTTTTGCTTTCCCTAGCCCTGGACGGCGCCCCGGCATTGCTGCTGGTGGAAAAATCGGCTCTGGGGGAAGCGGCCTTGCACCGCGAAGTGGTGATTGATGAAACCCGGCGCAGCTATGGCCTGAACCTGAATGGCATCGAGGTGCCGGTGGCAAATCTGTTGCCGGCGGCAGACGTATCCGGTTGCCTGAAACGCCTGCACCTTGGGGCCTGTCTGTTGTATGCGGCGGAAATGTGCGGCGGCGCGACCGGCGTCATCAACCTCACCCTGGAATACCTTAAGACCCGGCGCCAGTTCGACCATTTCATCGGCGCCTATCAGGCCCTGAAGCACCCCATGGTCGATGCCCTGGTGGGGTTGGAGCAGGCCCGCTCGCACCTCTACCATGCGGCTACCGTCTTCGAAATGGGTAACCTGACGGATGGCCGGGGCGAAGTGGCGGTCCGCATGGCCAAGGCCCAGGCAGCGGCGGCCTTCGCCTTTGCCTCCGACCGGGCCATCCAGTTCCATGGCGCCTTTGGTTTTACCTATGATTGCGATGCGCAGCTATATCGCCGCCGCGCGCTATGGTGTGAACAACAGCACGGCGATGCACTGCATCACCGCAAACAGCTGGCGGCGTTGTTGCTGGATTAGCGTAAATGAACCGATTACCTAAGCCGCGTTCGCGGCTTCAGTGATTTGAAATCCACTTTAGATTGTCGAGGCGCCCGCAATGGCGTTCAGGGGGGCGGCATAGGCCGCGGCTGCCGCGGCGTGGGATACCCTTGCGGCGGAGAGTGCCGGCTTATCCTTATCCTTGGGCTGTTCGCTGTCGAAGGTGAAGCCGGCAACGAAGCCCTCGGCAGGAGCCCCCACAGGATCGCGGGCAGGACCCCCAGCCGGAGTCCTGGCAGCATCTTGGGCCGCCTCAGCCTCGACTGACTTTTCGTCCGCCGGCCCGGCGCTTTCCTGCGCCTTCAATTTGGTCAGTTCCACCTGGGCGGTCTGCTTTGCGGCGGCGGCCCTGGCGGCCACGGAGCGGTCCGCGCCGGAGGGCTCGGCCGGCGCGTTGGCGGCGCGCTGTACCACGGTCATTTTCTCTATGGTGGCTTTCGGATCGCCGGCCACGGGCGTGACATCAATCGAGACATGGCCGCTGTTGGCATAACGCTGACCGTCCGGGCCCGTGGCATAGCCATATTGCGGCGGACCGGCGTATTGCCCGCCCGCGGCGGCGTGTGCCTGTTCGTGACGGTGTATCTCGGCGTCCTGCTTTTTCAGTTCTTCGACCTGCTTCCGCTCGCCTTCACTCAACTGTACGGCCTGCCCGGCGGCCGGTGCGGCCGCGGGGTCGGCAGGCGCGCTTGCACCGCCCGGTGCCGCATCCTGCGCGCGACCCTGTTCCTGAGCCGCCAGCAGGCTGTTGAGATTGACCGGCGAATGCGGCCGCGAGGCGGTGGATTTGCTGCCTTCGGCCTGATGGCCGGCGCCTTTTTGCTGGGACGTGGAATGGCGGTGGTCGGCGCGGCTCTCCGCCGCCGGCTTGACCTGGTCAGCCGAAGGGGTCGGCGGCCGCATGGGTAAATGCGGGCCGAGACCAATGCCAGGCAAAGCAACCACGTTTGATGTCATCTGACCCATCACCGAATTCAGGGACGGCATTCGCCGCTATAACAATTGCTGATTATCGGCCAGTGATCCCTAAGAACGGATTAATCGAAATGGTTAATGGCCCGATACATCCATCACCGGGGTTGTCATCGCCGGCGCTACAGCTCCCCCCGCACCTGTTCGGCGCCGGCCACCATGGCCCTGGTCTTGCTGCGTGCCAGCCAGCGGGGAATGGCGGAAAAGCCGCAGTCGGCGGTAATGGTCAGCATTGACGCCGGCACATGGCGCAGCACCTCGCGGATACGGACGGCGACATCCTCGGCGCTTTCCTGATGAAATGACTTCACATCGATGACCCCCGCGGCGATCTGATAACGCTCTGACAGCGGCCCCAGGATATCCAGCTCCGCCATCTCGCGGTTGGCGAATTCCAGTACCAGCATGCGGGTATCCAGAATTTCCATGGCGCCCAGCAACCGCTTCAACCCGCGCGGGGACGACGGGCGCGAGGCGTTGTTGCCAAAACAAACGTGCACCGCCGTGTGTTCCCCCAGGCCATGGGTTACCTGGTTGATGCATTTCGCCGCCTCGGCCAGGCTGCGGCGTTCCGGCACGAAGGTCAGGCCCGGCTCGTCAAGCTGAATGAAATCCGCCCCGGCCCGGCGCAGGGCCTCGATTTCGGCGCGCAGCATGGCGATGACATCGTCCATCAGGTCGGCGGTGGCGTTGGTGCCGTCGCCATAGTGGGGGCTGGGCAGGATGCTGGCGGCAAAGGTCAGGGGGCCGGGAAAAGCGATCTTCAGCCTGCTGTCCGGGGCTAGGCGGGCCAGATCCTGGTATTCCCGCACCAGCCCCAGGCCATCCGGGGCGCCGACCTTGCCAGTGGCGAAAAACTTCGGCGCCATGTCATAACCGGGCACGCCCAGCTTGCGCGGCCGTTGTTGCCGCTCGATCCCGGAAATGCGTTCGTACATCTCGTAGACAAAACGCTGCCGGCGCAGCTCGCCATCGGAAACAATGTCGATCCCCGCCTCCACCTGATCGGCAATGGCCAGCCGGGTGGCGTCCTCGAACGCCTCGGCCACATCCATGGGCGCGGCCGCCTCGCGCATATGCCGGCGGAACAGATGCATCCACCCGGGCAAGGCATAACTGCCCACGCCCATGGTTGGCAATATTGGCAGCTCTGTCATGTTGGCACCTATCAAGGCTAATCCCGTCCCGCGCAGTATGCCCGAGCTGTATGCCAAGGTGAAGACAGGAGGGCTGGCCGGGGGCCAGACGGGCTTGATTGCCGCCGCGTCAGTCCGCGAAACCGGGTGGAGCAACGAAGCCTCCGAATTCCAGTTCCATAAGATGCGCGAAATGGATGCTGGTGTAATCGTTGAATTCCGCGCTGACCGCCTGCACACCGATGGGCAGACCATCGGCCCCGGGACCGGTTGGAAACACCGTACTGGGCAGATAGCTCACCGTGACAAGGCCGGACCAGAAAATTTGCTGGAAATACTCCTGCGCCGTCCCATCAACCAGCAGTTTCCGGGTCTCAAGTTCGCTGTGGTCATGGGGGAAGGCGGTGGTCGCCACTTGCGGACAAAGGAGAATATCCCAGTGGTTGAAAAATTGCCGCCAGGCCAGGCGCATTGTTTCGCGCCGGTTGTGCCAGTGCAGCCAATCCCGGTGCGTTTGCACCAGGGCGCGCATCCTGGTGGGCAGGCGGCCCTTGTCCTCTGGCGCAAATCCTTCGGCGGTATTCTGCAAGGTCCGAAAGAATTCATCCGAAAGCCCCGCGCCCGTAACGCCGCATAACATGTAGATATAGGCCTGGTGCGAGATATCGAGATCGATCTCGGGCCGGGCCGTATCGGACACGATGGCGCCGCATTTGCCAAGTTGATCGCCCAGGGACTGGATGCGGCCGGCAATCGCCGCACTCACCGGCGCGCGCGGATCGTCAGGCCAGACCGCGACCCGATACTCTGACAAGCTGCGTTTTTGCGGCCGCGCCAGATTGAGCGTCCAGCCCGGCGCCTGCAGCGGGTCCGCGCCGGCGACAATATCCATGGCGAGCGCGAGGTCGTCCGCGGTGCGGGCCAGGGGGCCGACCACGGCGATATCGGGCGGCGCCACCATGCCGGGCAGGGCATGGCCTTGCGGAGGAACCACGCCCCAGGTTGGCTTGTGCCCATAGACGCCGCAAAAATGGGCCGGATTGCGGATCGACCCACCGATGTCGGAACCGGCTTCAAGACCGCAAAACCCAGCCGCCAGCGCCGCCGCCGAGCCGCCGGACGAGCCGCCCGGCGTGCGCGTGAGATCCCATGGATTATTGGTTGTCCCGTATATCTCGTTATAACTTTGAAAGTCGGCCAGATTGATCGGTACATTGGTCTTGCCCAGAAAATGCGCGCCCGCGGCTTTCAGCCGCTGCACCATTACCGCATCTTCCCTGGCCACGTTGTCCTTGAAAGCCGGATGGCCCCAGGTGGTGGGCAGTCCGGCAATGTCATAGGCTTCCTTGATGGTCATGGGCAGGCCATGCAGGGGACCAAGCGAGCGGCCTTCCGCCTGCGCCCGGTCGGCCGCATCGGCGGCGGCCCGGGCGCGTTCAAAATCGCGGACCGGCACCGCATTCACCGCGCCATCAAAACGCTCGATACGGCCGAGGTAATAATCGGTCAGTTCCCGCGCGCTGATTTCCTTGTCGCGGATCTTTTGCGCCAGCGCCCTGGCCGATGCAAATGCCAAAGTCATTTCAGGCCTCTCCCGGGCTGTGGTGATATCGTCGAGTGTAACATGCCCGATTGGACGCGGATTTGTCATTTTTGTCACCACGCGCGTCAATCCGGTCTGGCGGGATGGGAATGAATTTTGGAACAAACAGAGAATACGGCTCGACAAATCCAAATATTTCCTTCTATAGTTGTTAACTAAAAACTCATGCAATTTTTTTGTTGGGGGATTTTGGTATGAAAAGGTTTATTCGGGCGGCATTCACCATCTGCGTTTTGTGCCTGGGGCTGGGCGCGCCAGGTGTGGCGGGGCCGGCGGAGGACGCCGCCGCCGCTTTTGAGCGTGGCGATTTTGCTACCGGCATTGGCGTGCTGCGCTCCATGGCCGAAGACGGTGATGCAACCGCGCAACAGAACCTGGGGATCCTCTACCTGAAAGGATACGGTCTGCCCCGGGACGAGGGGGAGGCGATGAAATGGTTCCGCCGCGCCGCCGCGCAGGATAATGCCGAGGCGCAGTATGCCCTGGGTATCGCCTACGCCAGGGGCACTGGTCTGCCCAAGGATCTCGATCAATCTCTGAAATGGTTCCGCCGCGCCGCCGCCTTGGACCATGCCGGGGCCTGGTACGGTGTCGGCCTCGCCTATGACGTTGGTTTGGGCGTGCAACCCGATCCCGCCATGGCGGCGAAATGGTACCGCAAGGCGGCTGAACAGGGCGTCGTGCAGGCGCAATTTAATTTGGCGGTATTGTATGACGAAGGCCGGGGCGTAAAGCAGGATCAAAAGCTGGCGACCAAATGGTTCGGCAAGGCCGCCGATCAGGGTGATGCGCTGGCGCAATACAAGATGGGGTTCCGTTACGAGTCGGCAAGGGGCGCGCCGCAGGATGACGCCGAAGCGGCGAACTGGTATCGCCGGGCGGCCGAACAGGGTGACGCCGCCGGGCAGAATGCACTGGGGACTTTCTATCAGGATGGCCGGGGCGTGGCGCGGGACGACGCGGCGGCGCTGATGTGGTACCGCAGGGCAGCGGACCAGGGCAATTCCAGCGGCCAATATCACACGGGCAACATGTACTACTATGGCCATGGCATGCCCGAGGACCCGGCCGAGGCGGCGAAATGGTATCGCAAAGCGGCCGAACAGGATCTCTCCCTGGCGCAATACAGTCTTGGGTTCATGTATGATAAAGGAAGGGGCCTGCCTCAGGATTACGCCGAGGCGCTGAAATGGTACCGCCTGGCGGCCGCGCAAAATAATCCTAATGCGCAAAACAGGCTGGGTCTCGCCTATGACAATGGCCTTGGCACGGGCCGGGATCACAAGGAGGCCGTGCAATGGTTCCGCCGCGCCGCCCAACAGGATCAGGTTGACGGCCAGTACAATCTGGCGGTGATGTACGAAATGGGCCGGGGCGTGGGCCAGGACTATGCCCAGGCCCTGACATGGCATCGCAAGGCCGCGGCCCAGGGATATGTTAAGGCCCAGTAAAGCATCGGCTATTTATACGAACATGGCCAAGGCGTGGCCCGCGACAGTGCGGCTGCCCTGGAATGGTTCCGCCGCGCCGCCGAGGGCGGCTTCGACATGGCGCAGTATAACCTGGGGATGTTTTACAAGGACGGCCGCCGCGTGCCCAAGGACCTGGCCGCGGCAGTAACTTGGTACCGCAAGGCGGCGGCGCAAGGGCATGCCAAGGCGCAGTACAGCCTGGGGGCCATGTACGGCAATGGCCAGGGGGTGGCAAAGGACTATGTCGAGGCCTATTTCTGGTTCGATCTGGCAGCCGCCAATTTCAAGGAGAACGAGGCGGCCTATCGGGCCCTGGCAATCGAGCAGCGGGACAAGGTCGCCGCCAGGATCAGCCCGGCCCAGCGCGTCGCCGCCCTCGTGCGTATCCGCAACTGGCGGCCGGAATGAGCATGGGCGCATCGGGCGAGCCATCGGGCGGGTCCTGTGGGTCCAGGACCGGCCATGCCGGGACGGTGGCAGAGACGTCCGCAAGCCGGACCGGCGGTCAGCCGGGCAGGGGCGCCAATGCGGCCCAGGTGTTGGCGCCCACCACGCCATCGTTGCCCAATCCGTTCGCGGCCTGAAACGCCTTGACGGCGTTTTCCGTCGCGGCTCCGAAATCCCCATCCAGCGCTCCGGGCGAAAAGCCCCTGGCCGACAGGGCGTGTTGCAGCCGTTCGACCAGCCCGCCCTCGTCGCCGGGCCTGAGCGTCGCGAGGACCTGATCACCCTCGAGCGCGGCCAATGCCAGTGAGGTTCGATGGCGCCGGTCCGCCAGTCCGTTCAGGCCACCGTTGACGATCCGTGTCACCGCCTCGACATTATTATCGTCGGCCCATTCCAGGGCCGTCTTGCCGTGCCAGCTTCGGGTCGCCAGATAGCTCGCCGCGATCAGCCACGCGGTCGCCGGTTCCATGGCGCCTTCCGGATCGGCTTCGAGGTCGAGACCGAGCCGCGAGCCGAATTTGCGGTAGTTTTCCCGTCCCGTTAGCTGCAAATAGCCGCGGCCGCGATAGCGATAGCCATCGCCGGACGCCGGCGGGCCATTGCCCATCCGGTTGCCATAGACATAGTTGGCGAGCTTCTCTGCATTGCGTACGTATTCGGCGGCCTGCGCCGCATCGTGAAAGTAACGGGGGAACACCGCCAGCAGCCGTTCTGGCGTGGTATAGAACAGCGATTCCGACAGGCGCGTGAAGCCAACCGATTCATGGGCGCACTGACCGATCATATTGGCGCCACGAAGTAAGTTACCCAGGGCGCCTTGCGGGGCGATCTGTACCTCCGCCTGCTCGAGCCCCGCAATTGCCGTGTCCGGCGCGTCATGCGCCGCGGCCCGGATCGCCGATGCCAGTTCCATGTTGGCCGCCTCCACATGCCCACTATGTCATCAACGGCATGTCATCAACAGCTACCAGCATATTCCACGCCATCGGAAAACACCATGATTTCCACGGCGCGACCGATCCAACGCCACACTGGGGGCATTGCTCCCGCGTCCCCGCCAGGGGTGCTTGGAAACAGCTGGGGAAACCGAAACCGCCGCCAAGGCAGGGACCGGCTTTTGCCTGCCGTCACGGTTCAACAGCTCAGTCTCAGGGATCGTTGGTATTATCGGGCGTGCCGTTTAAATGGTTGAAAAGAAAAATGACTCATCTTAAGATTGCGGATAGCTGAAGCGTGATATTGCCGATCCGCAACAATCGGCGCGGGGAGGTGAGGATGGCCAAGATGACGCCACATTTTGATACTGCGGCGCTGGCGGGGGAAGGGCCGCTTGGGCTGGCGGTTGCCGCCTATGCACAGGGCGACTATGCAAAGGCGGCGGGCCTATTCGCGCCGCTTGCCGCGCAAGGGGACGTCCATGCCCAGGTTTTCCTTGCGGTCATGCACCACAATGGCGATGGCGTCGAGCGGGATCATGACCAATCCGCCGAATGGTTTCTTGCGGCGGCCCGAGGGGGAGATGCCGGCGCGCAATACCAATATGCGGTGAAACTCAGCGTTGGCCAGGGTGTCGCGGCAAAATTCACCGAGGCGGCGAAATGGTTCCGCGCGGCCGCCGAGCAAGGCGATATGGAGGCGCAGGCGGAACTTGGGGCCATCTACCGTACCGGACGGGGGGTGGAGCCGGACGTCGACGAAGCGGTCAAGTGGTATGAGAAGGCCGCCGCGCAAGGCCATGCCTGGGTACAGCATGCTTTAGGCCACATCCATGAAACCGGCGACGGCGTGGCGATCGACGATGTCGAGGCCGTAAAATGGTACCGTTTGGCGGCCGATCAGGGCATCGCGGAAGCGCAAAAGGATCTGGGCACCATGTACCTTGATGGCCGCGGCGTGGCGCAGGATTATGCCGAAGCCGCGCAATGGTATGGCAAGGCCGTGGCACAGGGTGAGATCAAGGCGCTTGGCGGTCTCGCTTATTTGTATTTGTCGGGTCTCGGGGTCGCGCAGGACTATGTCGAGGCGGCGCGGTTGTACCAGGAAGCCGCTGAGTATGACTTTGCCGATTGCCAGCTTAACCTGGGTATTATGTACCTTAATGGAACCGGCGTGCCGCAGGACGATGTCACCGCGCATATGTGGCTCAACCTTGCGTCATCGGGCGAAACGTCCGCTCGTGAAGACTACCAGGAACAGGCCGCTGAATGCCGCGATTTCGTTGCGGCCAGGATGACACCTGCGCAGATTGCCGAGGCGGAACAGCGGGCCCGCGATTGGGAGGACGATTGATCGCCGCGCCATCTCACCCCGGTCCGGGTCGTCGGGTTGCCGATTGAAGGCTTTCCAACCGAGCCGGTTTTTGCGTACCATCCTGGTAGATGAACTGATCCATCTACCGGGCAGAGGGGCTTTGGCTTTTGGGGCCTGAACCACAGGGGAAGACAACAATGGAATACAACTGCATTTCCGCCGACAGCCACGTCGATCTGTGCTGGATGCCGCCCGAGCTGTTCGTCAACGAGGCGACCGCGGCCATGAAGGACCGCATGCCCTATGTGGTGGATGGTCCCGACGGGCCGTACTGGACCAGCAGGAACGGCACCTCGTTCGGCCTGAAAAACGGCGTCGGTCCCAGCGGCGCGAAGTACGAGAAGGGCAAACACGCCCGCGCGGACCTGATGGCCGCGACCAATCTTTATGAAGACGGCAAGAATGACATCCGGCGGGTCTCCGACCCGCACCTGCGTCTCAAGGACATGATGCTGGACGGCGTGGATGCGGAGGTCATCTACGGCATTCTGGGCGCCGCCACCCGGCTGGCGGATCACGAGGCGGCGAACGAAATGTTCCGCATCTACAATGACTGGCTGGCGGATTTCTGCAGCCATTATCCAGAGCGCCACATTGGCCTGGCCTGTCTGCCCTATGGCGATATCGAGGCGGCGCGCAGGGAGGTCTACCGTGCCGCCGATCTGGGCTTGCGGGGGCTGGAGCTATCCTGTTCCTGGGATATGCAACCCATGTACGACCCCTGTTGGGAGCCCCTGTGGCAGGCGGTGAACGAGGTGGGGTTGCCGCTGCATTTCCATACCTTCCCGGCCATCCCCACGGACCAGATCGCCAATCTGACCGGCAAGACCCGGCGCGCCGCCTTTTTCACCGTGGTATCCGGATTTCAGATGAACCTGGTCAACATTATCGCCGCCATCATTTCGGGCGGCGTGCTGGAACGCTATCCCGAATTGAGGATTGCCCTGGGTGAAAGCGGCTGCGGCTGGATCCCCTATATGCTCGACCGCATGGATTTTGAATGGGAAGACCGCTTCCATGATCTCGAGTTGACCATGCGGCCAAGCGATTATTGGAAACGCCAATGCAAGGCAACCTTTCAGTATGATACCATCGGCATGAAGCTGATCGAGGACATGGGCGTGGAAACCCTCATGTGGGGCTCGGACTACCCCCATGGCGACGGCGTCTGGCCGGAATCCCCCCGCTATATTGAAGCGCAGTTCGGCCATCTGCCCGCCGCGGACCGGCGCAAGATTACCTGCGAAAACGCCGGAAAATTCTATGGTTTGATCAAATAGGCGGGCCGTCAGTAAATTTGGAGCCGTGAGCATGCCAGCGCGCCAGTATAATTTCGATACCAGTCATATCGAATGGGTCCACTTCGCGGGCAGTTCAAGGTTCGACTACCCCATCGACTATGCCCTGGCGGTGCTGGGCGCGCAGCCGGAGATCGGCGCCCTCGACATGTTGATGAAATGGGCGCCGAACGCATACTGCCACTTCCACCGGCATCTGGCTGCAACCACCACCCTGGTGCTGGAGGGCGAACAGCATATCCATGAAACCACGGAGACGGGCGAGCGCATCCATAATATCCGCAAGGCCGGCGACTATGCCCACAGCCCCGGCGGCGATGTCCATATGGAGCGGGCCGGCCCCCAGGGCGCGCTGATCTTCTTCGGTCTGAAATCAGCCGACGGCCGCCTGTTTCAAACCCTCGATAAAGACCGGAACATCCTTGCCACCGCAACAGTCGATGACTGGGCCGCCGGCCGTATCGCAGGTTCGCGATAGGCTGGCTTTTGGATTCTCGGCAATGTCGCCGGTGGGAACGAGAGGAGGCGTTGCATGGTGACTAATCGGGAGCAGGCGGTTGCCGCCGACTATGGCCGGGAGCAGGCCGCCATGGACGCCTATTTGCATGCCGGCGCGGCGAAAGCCTATGCCTTGGGCAACCGCGGCCCGGTGCGCTATGACGCTGATGGCGCGCTGCACGGCGATATTCTGGAGGCCTATTGGCGCTGCGGCTTTTACGTCTTCGAAGGGGTGCTGGGCGCCGATGAACTGGCGGATATCGAAGCCGACATCGCCGACATTCGCGCGCGGCTGCCCCGTGCGAAAGGCGCGCCCCTGGATGCCCGGGGACGGCCCGCCCTGGGCGCTGATTGCCAGGCCCCCACCTTGTTCTGGTCCAAGCCCCTGGGCGATCCGTTCGGCGGCACCGATCAGGCCAATGGCCGCCATCCGGTAAAAATGCTGGAACCAATACCGGCCCCGGATGCCCCAGAGGAAATCGTCTACCTGATCCTGGGCTCGCTGCAGTTTTCCGAGGCCTGCCTGCGCGCTTATGGCCACCCGGATTTGCTGGCCATTTCGGCCGGCATCAATGGCGAGGATTTCGTGCCCTTTGCCGATGCCATATTCATCAAGGAACCGGGCCTGGGCGCCTCCGTCGCCTGGCACCAGGATGGGGTCACTCATTGGGACAGCGAAGCCTGGGACCAGGGCAGCCACGGCTTCAACATCATGGCGCAGCTGTATGGCTGCACGCCGGCGAATGGCGTCTGGGTGGTGCCCGGCACACACAAGCTGGGCAAACTGAACATCAGGGCGGCGGTGGCGGCGGCCGGCTCCGAACGGCTGGGGGACGCGGTGCCCATCGTTTGCGCGCCCGGCGATGTCGCCGTCACCAACCGCCAGGCCCTGCATGGTTCGTTTGCCAACACCTCGCCCCATTGGCGCGTCACCCTAAATTTTGGTTGTCACCGCCGGGCCTCGGTGCTTGGCGTGCGGGGCGGCGGCCTGCATAACGCGGCGGCGGTCTATGACGCGGCCCGTATCCGCGAACGGGCCCGCCTGATCGCCTACGCCATCGACGCCCGGCGGCAGCGATTTCCGAACGAGACGCCTTATGTCTACCAGCCCTTCGCGCAATCCGGCGACAGCTTCCCCTGGGACGAGGCCGCCCGGCAAAGCATGAAGGACTACAACCTGCTCGACCTGAGTATCTGAGCACCCAGCCCAATTCTCAATTAATCGGAATCGCCAACGCGGTTTGAATAATTGGCCTAATTTCTCCAGGCCTTGCCTCTATGCCTTGGCGCTGGGCCGGGCCGAGACGGCCGCATGCCAGCGGGCCAGATTGGGGCGGTCATCGCCCACTCTGAGGCCGATAACCTTGGCGAAATCCACGCCGCAAAGGGCGGTGATGTCGGCTACCGTGTAATGATCGCCGGCGACGAATTCGCGGTCCGCCAGGACGCCGTCGAGCCAATCGAAACGGGCCGGCGCCTTGGCCTGGTTCAATTCGCCCCAGGCGGGCACCTGGTCCTCCAATTCCGCGAAGAACTTGTTGGTGTGACGAAAGCCGGCGGCCACGCAGGCCGAGATGTTGAATTCCACCCGCCGGTTCCACATTTCCACCAGGGCGCGGTCCTTGGCGTCGCCGCCGAACAGTGCGGGCGCGGGCTGGATTTCCTCGAAATAGCGGCAGATCGCCATGGATTCGGAAATATGGCTGCCGTCATCCAGTTCCAGCACCGGCACCTGGCCCAGTTGATTGATGCCCGCGAGATACTCTGCCGTCTTGTGTTCGCGCTTGGCGATATCGACGGGCACCAGGGGAATGTCGATACCTTTTTCCGCCAGGAATATGCGCACCCGGCGCGGGTTTGGCGCCATCTGGCTATCGTACAGTTTCATTGTTGCTCTCCTGGTTAAAACTGATCCAGCCGGGTCGTTACTCGGCCTTGGCCGCCGTCATGATCGCCGCCGCGCCTTCGGCCCGGCCGAAGCGGGGATCGTTCGCGCTGGGCAGCTTGGCCAGGCCGTTGCAGCGCAGCACTGGGCCATCGGGTCCGATCATCAGGCCCGATGCGAAACCCAGACGCCGTGTGGTGTGGCGGAAATCGATTTCGCTGACCAGCCATTGACCCTTCAACGCCGGTTTCAGGAAATCATAACTCATTTGGATGGTGGGCGAGAAGGCCTCGGTTTTTGCCGCCAACTGCACATTGAAGCCGACCGCCATGTCCATCACGGTCATCATCATGCCGCCATGGCAAATGCCGACCGGGTTCAGGTGGTGGTCCTGGACGACAAAGCCCATGACGCCACGGTCGCCGTCGAGCCGCCAATACAACGGCCCCACATGTTTGACGAAGCCATCGTCGAGGGTAAAAGGTTGAAAGCCTTCCGGTACGCCTGCCTGCATGATGTTGGACCTGACCTCTGTTTGCCATGACGCACGCAACCGTGGGCGCGCCCGCCCACATACGGCGTTTCCGCGCCGTCGGGCAAGCCGGCGTTGGGATGCTGTGGCGAAAGGCGGCTACTCCACCGTCACCGATTAATTCAGAACGGTGATTATATTTGGACAGGTCACTCAGGTCTTTTTTTTTACCCCTCGACCTCGACAGATTCACCACCTTGGATGAACTCTTGGACCTACCTTCTCTGACTCCATAACCCAAACCCTTGTTGTCTGGATCGAGGTACGCAAGTTTGTCCCTGACGACCTTCATCTTAAAGTACACATCGAACTTGTGTCCGACCTGTTTTCTGTTTCTGTCTCTGTCTTCTCCCATCGCAGTCTTAACCACGATCTTGTCAATCAGTCCCTTGACCCAAGATGCATGATTTTCTGGATCACTCATCTTGTGCTGAAGGTCTTCCCCGAATTTTTGAACCCAGTCCAACCAGACTCGTTCCTCTGAAAGACCCTCGATCTCCAACTCCGTCTTGGTAACCTCTTCCTTCAAGTTGTCCAGTTCATCCCTCAGTCTATTGAGAATTCCCTGTGCGATTTTCTTCTCAGTCCGTTCCTGCAACAGATCAGTTTCCAACACGATGATGTTTTCGTAGGTCTGTTCCTGTCTCCTGACCAATTTTTTGCACTTGTCACTCAGACGTTTTTCCTGACTTTCAAGGTCTTTGTCCCTTGAAAATTTGGTTGTGAGGACATCAGTCTTGAACCGTTCTTTGAGTAGGTGCGAATTGGAAACGACCGTTTGGATGTGGTCGAGAAGATACTGGTCGGTGAGTGGGATGTTCATAGAACGGGCATTCAAACAACTACTCTTCGTTCCGTTTTTCCAACTGCGATTCCTACTGAGACAATAGTAGACCTGCGTGTTGTATTCCTGACCGTTTCTACGAGTCCCCTTTTTGATTTCGGACCCATATTTTTGACCGCACTCACACTCCAAATAGTCCCCGAAAAGGGTGACATGTTTCTTGTTATTGTCCTGCATTTTCTGTCTTCGTTCGACTTCCTTTCTCACTCTAAGGAAGGTCGGACGCGATATGATCGGATCAATCGAGTAGGTAAAGGTTTTATCGAGTTCTTTATCGTAGAAACTCCTCTCACCGATGTAAGACCGATTTGCTAGAATTTTGTTGATCGAACCAAGGTTCCATAATCCAGACTTTGTGCGCGGGGGAACGACACCCTTGCGATCCAACTCGTTCTTGATGTCCATTGTGGTTAGTCCATCAAGGACCGCGTTGAACATCCAGACTGTCCACTGACTCTCTTCCTCATCTATCGACAGGACACCGTTTTCCGATTTGTATCCAAACAGAACCGTTCCACCGTACCAACGGTTATCCAAACCTTGTCTGAGAAGGTGACGTTTTCCCTGTTTACTTTTGTGACTACGTTTCTCGTTCTCGTACTGTTGGAGTTTTGAAATGATGTCGTAGGACAACTTCTCTTCAAGACTGTCAAAGTTGACGAGGTTCCCCAGTTCACCCTCGTAGAACTGGATACCGAACTTATCGAGGTAATCTTTTCTGAAGAGAGAACTGTCGGTTTCATCTCTAAAAAGTCTACTTCTGTCGTACACCCAGAGATGTTTCACCAGACCTTTTTCGATATCGTCTTTGAGGTCTTCAAGGACAGGACGAAATCGGATTGAACTGCGTCCACCCTCGTCACGCAGTCTGAATTTCAGACCTTTATCATGCGCGATCTTCTCACCAATCTTACTCTGGGTATCGAGAGAAAACCCTTTAGTTTGTTCGGTTGTCGAAACCCGTGTGTAACAGTCGAGATAATCAGTCATACTTTTTCAATCAATCTAATCACCGTTCATACTACTCTATCAGGTACTCCAATCAGAGTAAAGTGAACAGCGATTAAATCGACACAGAGAGGTTCTGCGGTCTTTCTGGAGGGTTGATACCTAAATGCCAGGGGATGCGTCTGTGCGACCCTCTGTGGTCGTTTAGCAGGGTATTCAGCGGTGGAATCAGGGAGAGGGAACCTCACCGGATTAGGGTGAGGTTCTATTCGGGTCAGGTTGAGGTCTATGGGTTATGCGACCTCGCACTTGTCTTCGTAGGTTGCGTCCTCCAGATATTTTTTTGGGAGGAGTTCTTTTCTACGAACTTTCCAATCCTCAACATGTCGTTTCGCAATTGCGAGACGCTCCGTCCAATCATAACAGACGTTGTGTGCGATGCGGTCAAAATGTTCTTTTCTGTGTGATCGGTGAAGACGAAAATACGCAACACATATGTGTCTTTCGTAGGGGAAGGACCACTGTTCTCCCCAGATGGATGCGTGTTCGTCAGTGAAAAAAATAATATACCCTCCGTTTGGTGATTTTCGTAACCAATACACCTCACCATTCACCGAAATCGGTTTGTTGTGTTTCTTATTTTTCCATCCCGAGAGGTATTGGAACATCTCATTTGAGATTAGTTCCTTTGCTCATTTCATAAACTTCCTAAAAAATGTAAATGTCTCTTCTTGGCTTTGACTAGTAACGTCTTTATCATAAGTGTATGTTTGAGTTCCATAATAAGTACTCTTAGTAAATCCGTCCAGTTGTTTGCAATCCCAGCAATGAGTTGCACCTTTGTATGTAACAAAGACACTGTCTGGTTGTGCTTTCTTGACGCTATTATATAACCATGAGCTACAGCCAGTACCCATTTCTACATCATTAGTACCAACCATCCAAAGTACTGGGCGAGCAACACTACTAGTCAAGTAAGTAGCGGATGGGTATGAGCAGCCACCATATAATGCTACGTGAGCTCTTGGAGTTACCCAACCAATCTTTTCGGCACTCTTAATTGAATGATTGCTAATTGCAGTAGCACCAACCATAGCACCAAGACTAGTACCCATCGTAAAGATCTTATTTTTATCTACACCAGTTACATTAGCTAGAGCTTGTACGCCATTGAACACATCACGTAACAAACGACTTTGTGACAGGTGCTTGTCCTTTCCGCAGTTCCAAGGCTTGCTTGCATTTCGACCTTCATTGTAGTCAGTAATAGCAACAACGTAGCCTTGCTCAAGAAGTGGATTTACCCAATTATTTTTAATATCGTTTTCGTTAAAACGTTGAACACTAGCACAACTTGGAAGGAATAGTACTGCTCCTCCGTTAGCTACCTTAGGCATATAGATACTATTTTTAACAGTGTACTTCTTTTCGGAGTAAGTAAGGTCCTTATGGCGACCATCATACTTTTCACCAAACGTAGCGGCGCAAGCGGTTGTTGATGCCAGCAAAGACGAAAGTGCAACAATTTTAAATAGTGTTTTATACATTCTAAGTTCTCCTACTT
>JAQBYC010000013.1 GCA_027623205.1 Pseudomonadota bacterium
CAACCGTAAACGCCCGCATCAAGCTGAAAAACCTGTACCCGGCGATTTAGATGATTCAGACGACTAGAGCAGTTTTCAATCAATTGGATTCGCTTTAGCGATCCAAGTGATTGGTTCAATTGCCCATTTCTTAAAAATCCGAGCATGTTTAAAAAAACATGCCCTTGCCTGCCATGTCGTTATATAGCGTAATCTGGCTAATTTATCATGGTGTTGGGGATCAACAGGATGATCGCGGGAAAGGCGATCAGGATCGCTACGTTGATCAGGTCCACGAAAACGAACCAGCCACAACCCCTGAACATGTCACCCATGGACACACCCGGCGCTACGCCCTTCAGGATATAGACGTTCAGGCCAACGGGGGGCGTGATCAAGCCAATTTCCACCATCCGCACCACTAGGACGCCAAAGACGATGGGGTCGATGCCCAGTTCCTTGATGGTCGGCAATATAATCGGCACGGTCAACAGCAACATGCCGATGCCGTCCAGGAACATGCCCAGGACCAGATACAGGGCGAGAATGCCAATCAGGATCACGGTTGGGTGCGCGTCGAAACTGACGATCGCTTCGGACACAATCGCCGGCATGCCGGTAAAGCCCAGGAAATGCACGAAGATCAGGACGCCGGCGATGATGGCGAAGATCATCGCGGAGGAGCGGGCGGTTTCCACCATGGCATCGCGGAATTTTTTGAAATTCAGTCTTGGCAAGGCCAGCAGCAGGGCGCCCATGGCGCCCACGGCCGCCGCCTCGGTGGGGGTCGCGATACCGCTGTAGATCGTGCCCATGACCAGGAAAACCAGGACCACCATGCCCCATACACCCTTGATGGATTTAATGCGGTCAGGCCAGGTAATGCCCTTGATCGGCGGGCCCAATTCAGGATTGATCTTGAAGCGGATGATCAGCATCAGGGAATAACTGAACGCTTCAAGCAAACCGGGCAGAATACCGGCCAACAGCAAGGCGCCAATGGATTCCTCGGCGATGAAGCCATAGATCACCATCAACACGGACGGCGGTATCATGGTCGCCAGCGTACCGCCAGCGGCGACGCAGCCCGTGGAGACTTTGTCGTCATAGCCGTATTTTTTCAATTCCGGCAGGGCAATCCGCCCCATCACCGCGGCCGAGGCGGTGGAGGCGCCGGAGGCGGCGGCAAAACCGGCCGAGCCGAAAATCGTCGCGATGGCTAAACCACCCGGCAGATGGCCGACCCATTGCCGGGCCGCCCAATAAAGATCCCGCGTAATGCCGGCATAAAAGGCGAAGAAACCCATCATGATGAACAGCGGCAAAACCAAAAGGGTGTAAGCCGACAGGTGGCCCTGGGGAATGGTTGACGCCAGACTGGCGGCGGGGACATAGCCGCGCAGGATCCACAGACCGATAAATCCGGTAATCGCCGTCGCGAACGCTATGCGGATTCCCGACATCAGCATTACGGTAAGAGCAAGAAGAGCTAATAGGCCAAGGGAGACTGGATCCATGACGCGTTACTTGTCCTACTCAATAATTTCACGGATTTCGCATGGCAACTATTCGGCCACGTGCAAATCGGAATGTTCAGCGATGGAGGGGGGAAAACGGCGCGGCATCAGTTTTTGCAGGATTTGCAGGATCATTCGAACCGCAAGCATACCATAACCTAACGGGATTACCGCCGCCGAGGGCCATACCCGCCAATAGGGCGGCGACATGGTAACGTCATCATAATCCCACGCCAGCCAGGCCGTCTTGGAACTGAAATAGGCCAGGGCCGCGCAGGTCAACGCCGAGACCACCAACGAGAGAATGTCCGTTACGCGGCGGACATTTTTTGGCAGCGCATCGACGACAAAAGTCATACCCACGTGTCCATCCCGCGCCTGAACGTATGAAACGCCGAAAAACACGATCATGGGCAATAACAATTCCGCACCCTCCAGGTGTCCCGGCAAGGGTGCATTGAAGACGTAACGGGCGATTACTTCGGCTACGACCCAGACCATGACGCCGAGGATCAAAGCGACCGAGCAATAGGTCAGAAGGTCCTCGAGAGACCGCATAAAAAACTCCGCCCTGGTCGTGATCAGCGCCAATGCGCCGAACACAACCAGGGCAGTAACGATAACGTACAGAAGTTCCGTCATTGGTTTATTCGTGGCCGCCAGGCGTATCCTATTTTGAATATTTGGCGACGACGGACTTGACGTAGTTCAACATCTCGGTGCCGGGGCGGCCCTTATCGTCCTGCTCCTTGGCCCATTCCATGTAGATCTTGCTCGCGCCGGCTGCCAATTCCGCCCGGACCGACGGGTCGATCTTCACCACCTCCAATTTTTCATGGAACAGCGGGATCCATTTCTTGTCCGCCTCGATATAGGCATCGATCATCGCGGCGATGGCTTTCGTCTGAGCCGCGGGCAGGGCATCCTTGACCGCTTGCGGGCTGGCGTTCCAGGCATCGATGTTGACCGTTTGCAGGCACATGAAACCGTTCATGCCGAGGCCCTCGGTCACGTATTTCGAAACTTCATACAGCTTGTAGGCGCCAAAGGCGTAGCTGTAGGGGAAGCCGAAGCTGTCAATGGTGCCGCGGTCCAGTGCGTTGTAGCCGTCGGGCGCTGTCACCATGGTGGGTACGGCGCCGAAGACCTGCAATGCCTGGGCGTTCAGGCCCGAAATGCGCATCTTTACGCCCTTCATGTCGGCCGTCGTCTCGATCCGCTTGTTGCCCATGAATTCATAGGCCGGCAGGAAGGCCGGGCCAAAGAATTTCGCGTTCCAACGCGTCGCCAATTCGTCGATAATGGCTGGATGCTTCAGCACCTCCATTTCCACGTTGGCTCGCTGTTGCAAGTCGCGGGGCGCCAGAAAGGGCAGTTCCATCACCGACAGCAATGGCATTTTGTTGGGATAATAGCCAACGCAGTTCTGCCCGGCCTCAAAGGCGCCAACCTTGATGTTTTCCGGATTTTGCCGGTTCGGGCCAAGGGCATCGCCATAGTTGATTTTCAGTTCGAAATCGCCGCCGCCGGCCTTCTCCAAATCGACTTTTATGGATTCAATGCCGGCGGTAAAGGCACGCTTGCCGCCCCACATATTGAAATTCCATACGGATTTCGCAGCTTGGGCGGTGGACGCCGCGCCAAAACTTAACGCAACAAACGTGGCGGTCGCCACGATCATCGTTGATTTAAATATGGATTTAGCCACTTCAACTAAACTCCCCTGTTAGGTTGGATTTATGAAGGTTTATTTACCTGTCTCTTAGCATAGGTGTTCGTAGCGGTCAAAGCAAAGACTACAGTTATGCATTGCTATCTTCCAGATCGACTTCCAGGGCCAGGACCATGGCGCTCCAGGATTTGCCATGGCCGTCCAGATTGAGGGACTCGTTGACCCCGCCTTCCAAGGCCTGATCCATGACGAAATTCAGGCCGTGCAGGTTGGGCAGTTCATAACGCTTGATAGGTCCGCGCAGCACGCCGCCGAAGTTTGCCAGTAATCGTTCCGCCGTCACCTGTTGCCGCAGAACTTCGTAATGTTCCGCTGCATAAACAAAAATTGCCAGGTTTGAGCGGTTGCCTTTGTCGCCCGATCTGGCGTGGGCAATTTGCCGCAAAGGTACAGACACACTCATGTCGACAATATCTCCAACTGCGGTTGTACATCGCTGCGATCAACGAAAGCGGAATAGGTCATGACCGATGGTGTGATATGCCCGCGATAGCCGCCCCCCGCCGCCGGCCCGCAACATAGCAGGGCCTCGACCTCCCACAGTAATAATTCCGCTTCGCTCTGGGACGAGGCCCGCATGGCGCAACGTAGGCGCACGTCCTGGGCGAGGGCCGGATATTTCACCGCCGAGGCGTGCAGGGCGGAAACGCCGATCAGGTCGATCCGGATCGGCCCATTGCTGCCATGCAGCTTGTCCATGCGTTCCGCCACGATGGCGCCCGCCAGATGCGCCCGATCCGCCGCGCCGGGGCCGGCGTAGGAGATTTCCGCCTCGGCCAGGAAGCCGCCGTCGAAGGCGACGGTGACTTTTAGCTGCGCCGGTCTTGGCCCGCCGTCCGCCCGCGTGACCCGGACCCGATCCTTGCCGTCGTCGGCCAAATGGACCCCGGAGAAATTGGCGCTGACATCCGGTGTCAGATAGGCGCCTGGGTCATGTACCTCATACAGCAATTGTTCCTTCACCGTGCGCTGGCTGACCAGGCCGCCGCTGCGCTGCAATTTGGTAATGACGGCGGCGCCGTCGCCCGTGACTTCGGCCAGCGGGAAACCGACGTAGGCCAGATCCGGGACCTCCTTGTACCCCGGGTCGGCGAAATAGCCGCCCGTGACCTGAGCCGCGCATTCCAATAAATGCCCCACCGCCGTGCCGGCGCCCAACCTGTGCCAATCGTCCTGCGCCCATGAGAAATAGTACGCCATGGGGGCCAGGAACAGGGACGGATCAGCGACCCGCCCAGTGATGATCACGTCCGCCCCGGCGTCGATTGCCGGCAGGATGGCCTCGATGCCCAGGTAGGCATTGGCGGCCAGCATTTCCCGTCCGGTCTCCGCCAGACGGCAGCCCGGTTCTTGCAGCGGTGTCTCGGGGCCGATCAGATGGCTGACCTCGTCGCCGGTGACAGCCGCCACTTTTAGGCCCCGCAAGCCCAATTCGGCCGCAATTTCCATCGTACGTTGGGCCGCCGCGTGGGGATTGGCCACGCCCATGTTGGTAATGATTTTTGTACCGGCGGCCTGGCACAGCGGCAGTACGGCCCGCATGCGCCGTTCCAGCAACGGGTTGTAGCCCCGTGTTGTATCAGCCCGGCGGTCCCGGTGGCCAAAAGCCAGGGTGCGTTCGCCGATGCATTCAAAGATGATGGCGTCCAAGCGGCCATGGCGGATCAAGTCAACGGCAGGTTCCAGCCGGTCCGAGGAAAATCCCGCACCCGTTCCGATGCGGTAGGTGTTTTGCATCTCCATGGGGATAGCGTACACCTCTTGCGGCGAAATTTCCCCTGCCATGTGTTAGGCTGGCTGCCGGCATATTTATCCGACGGATTTCCCCATGACAGACAAACAGACAGGCGGCGCCTTGGCCGGCTTTCGTGTGATCGATTTGACCCGTGTACTGGGCGGCCCGTTTTGTACCCAGTTGTTGTCGGACCATGGCGCCGAAGTGATCAAGGTCGAACCACCCCAGGGTGATGAAGTGCGCGATTGGGGACCGCCCTTCAAGGACGGGCTATCGGCATATTTCTCCGGCGTCAACCGCAACAAGCGCTCCGTTGGACTGGATTTGCGCACAACGCGCGGCCAGGAAATTCTGTTCCAGCTGTTGGAGGGGGCGGACGTGATGATCGATAATTCCAAGTCCGGCAGCCTGGAAAAATGGGGTATCGGCTATGAAGACATATTGGCGAAACGTTTCCCACGGCTGATCTATTGTTCGATCACCGGCTTTGGCGCGGACGGCCCCTTTGGCGGCTTTCCCGGCTATGACGCCGTGGCGCAGGCTTTGTCCGGGCAGATTTCCGTCAACGGCTCGCCCGAGACCGGCCCAACCCGCATCGGCGTGCCCATTATTGATCTGGCGACCGGGCTGTATGCCTCCATCGGAATTTTGATGGCGGCCGAGGAACGCCACCATTCGGGGCTGGGGCAGCGGGTGGATGCCAGCCTGTTCGATACCGGCGTGGCGCTGCTGCATCCCCAGGCGGCGAATTATTTCATGTCCGGAAAGGCGCCGGTCCTGACCGGTAATTCCCACCCCAATATCTCGCCTTATGAGCAGTATCCGACCAAGCAGGGGCGGTTGTTCCTGGCCATCGGCAACGACCGCCAATTCCGCCTGTTGGCGGAAGTCCTGGGGCAACCGGAATGGGCCTCGGATCCGCGGTTTTTGCACAATTCGGATCGGGTGGAACACCGTGGCGCCTTGAACGCGTTGATCATTGCCGCTCTGCGCGAACACACGGCGGCGGCGGTCTCCGCCACCCTGCTGTCCAAGGGCGCGCCGGCGGGCGCGGTGCTGACCATTCCGGAAGTTGCGGAACATCCCCATACCCGGCATCGCGAGATGGTGGTGGAGTTGGACGGCTATCGCGGAACCGGTATCCCGATCAAGATGGGCCGTACCCCCGGCTCGATACACAGCACGCCGCCGCACTATGGCAGTGCAACCCGTGATATTCTGGCCGGCCTTGGTTATGACCGGGGTCAGGTCGACGATCTGATCGCCGATGGCGTGGCTTTCACGGAACGGGCAAAACCACCGGCATAAGGGATTTCAGGCGGTGTCTACTGGACCCCACGCGTCGGCTGCCATAGGTTGGCGGAAATATTGTAATCAAGCACTTTCGGAGGTGAGGACATGCGTGCATATCAGATCGTGAAATGGGGCGAACCGCTGGAAGAGCGTGAAGTACCCAAGCCGGAACCGAAGGGGACTGAAGTGTTGATCCGGGTCACGGCGTCCGGCATCTGCCACAGCGACATTCACATCTGGGACGGCTATTTCGACATGGGTGGCGACAACAAGCTGAGCCTGGAAGACCGGGGCCTGAAACTGCCCTTCACCATGGGCCACGAAGTGCTGGGCGAGGTTGCTGCTTTGGGCCCGGAGGCAGAGGGCGTTGAAGTCGGCGACCGCCGCATCGTCTTTCCCTGGATTGGCTGTGGCGCCTGCGAGGTTTGCGCCCGTGGCGACGAGCTGCTGTGTCTGGCCCCGCGCACCGTGGGCACCCGCTATGCGGGCGGCTATGCGGAATATTGCATTGCCCCGCACGCGAAATATCTGGTGCCATTCGACGGCACCGATGAGCTCCATGCCGCGACCTGCGCCTGTTCTGGCGTGACCGCTTACAGCGCCTTGAAGAAGGTCAATTTCCTGACCAGTGATGACCACCTGATGATTATCGGTGCCGGTGGCGTCGGCCTGGCCGGCATCGGCATGGCAAAGGCCGTCTGCGAGGCCAAATTGATCGTTGCCGATATCGACCCCGCCAAGCGTGCCGCGGCACTGGCTGCAGGTGCGGATATCGTGATCGACAACAGTGATGCCGGTGCCGTCGCGCAATTATTGGAGAGCACGGGCGGCGGGGTCGATGCGGCGATTGATTTTGTCGGCGCGCCGGCGACCTCGGGCTTTGCCATGCAGACCCTGGCGCGTGGCGGCACGATTGTTGTCGTCGGCCTGTTTGGCGGTGCATTACCCCTGCCGGTGGCCAGTCTGCCCTTGAAGATGATGCGTCTGATCGGCAGCTATGTCGGCAGTCTGGAAGAAATGCGCGAACTGATGGCGTTGGTGAAGGCCGGTAAGGTAAAGCCAGTGCCGACCACGCCGCGGCCGTTGCGCGAAGCTGGTCAGGCTATTGCCGATCTGCGGGATGGCAAGGCGGTTGGACGCTATGTACTGATCAACTAGCACTGAGCGCCGGCTGGCCGTGCATTTGTGCCAGGGCGGCCTCGAGCAGGCCGCCGTCCGCCCCTGGCCGGTAACTATGTTCGGAGATATGCCGCCGCCAGGCGCGGGCGCCTGGCTGACCATGATAGAGGCCCAGCATATGCCGGGTTATGGCGTTCAGGCGTACGCCCAGACCCATCTGTTCCGCGATATAGGGCAGCATGGCCCGTGCCAGCTCCACGCGGCTGGGCCGGGGGCCGGTATCCGAGAACAATATCTGGTCGACCCCGGCCAGCAGATAGGGCGCCTGATAGGCGGCGCGGCCTAGCATCGTGCCGTCCACATGCTGCAAATGGCTCTGACATTGCGCCAGGCTGTCAATTCCGCCATTGATAATGATTTCCAGGTCTGGATGATCCGCTTTCAGCCGGTAGACCCGGTCATAATCCAGCGGTGGCACTTCGCGGTTTTGCTTCGGGCTCAACCCCGCCAAAATGGCTTTGCGGGCATGGATCGCAAAGCTGTGGCACCCTGCCGCGGCTGCCGTGTCGACAAAATAGCGCAGGAATTCATAGTCGTCCCGGTCGTCGATGCCAATGCGCGATTTGACCGTTATGGGCAGGTTCGTAGCCGCCCGCATGGCCGTGATGCATTCCGCGACCAGTTCGGGTTCCGCCATCAGACAGGCGCCAAAGCGACCCGATTGCACCCGGTCGCTGGGACAGCCGACATTGATGTTTATTTCGTCATAGCCGAAATCTTGACCAATTTCGGCCGCTCTCGCCATGCGCTCGGGATCGGAACCGCCCAGCTGCAGGGCGATGGGATGCTCTGCCGGCGAAAAGGCCAAAAGACGTTGCCTATCGCCATGAATAACCGCTTCGGCCGTGATCATTTCCGTATAGAGCAGGGCCCGGCGGCTTATCAGGCGCAGGAAATAACGCGCGTGCCGGTCGGTATACTCCATCATCGGCGCTATGCTGAAACGCCGGTCAAGGCGGTCGACCTGCGCCGGCGGCGAAGTGTCCTTTAGCGGCCCGTTCATCGGCACTAACCCCTGTATGCCGGACGCAGAGTCGCGGCAACGTGACTGAGAGCGGTTATAACCTGATCGGCCTTGCCGGTGTATTGGACATCCAGGTTCATTACGTTTCCTTCTCGTCAACATCCTCGGTGCGTCCCGGCGCCTATTCTGTGAGATGACGGGATACACCTCCCGCAGCCATTTTCCCAGACACTTCCTTGAATACGGCACCCGCCGTTCATAGATGATATCGACCATGAACGCCGCGCAAGCCTATCAAATAGCCATCCAGACCGCCGCACAACCTGTTCGGGCCCTGCATGCCGGACTAATTCTGGCGGAAAGCGCCAAGGCCTTGGTGATGCACGAGACCGGTTTGACATCGTATCATTATTTTCCCCGCGAGGATGTCGCCGAAGGCGTGTTGCAGCCATCTGACCGGCGCACTTTTTGCCCTTTCAAGGGTACCGCCAGCTATTGGCATTTGACGTTGCCCGATGGCCGGATAGAAAACGCCGCCTTCAGTTATGAAACGCCGTTTCCGGAAGTCGCGGCCATAGCCGGGCATGTTGCCTTTTTCGACGATGCTCTGGATCAAGCTTTATGCCTTGCCGCCCCTGATGTGGGTTTGTCCGGTCCCCTGGTGGATTGGCTGTTGCGGGACGCCTGGATGTGCAAGACCCAGGAGGAGCTGACCGAACAATTCGGTCGAAAGATGGTCGACATCGGCGTTCCCTTGTGGCGTCTCAGCGTGGGAATTCGCACGCTTCATCCGCAACTGGCCAGCCGCAATTATAGATGGCTGCGCGGTGGCGACGGCGTGATGGCGTTCGGCATGCCCCAGGGAATGCTGTTGCAACCCGCCTATCTGGACAGTCCCGTACGCCATGTCAGTGAAGGTCTGGGCGGCGTGCGCCAACGCTTGGACCTAGCCGGCGAGACCGAGTTCCGCTTTCCCGTGATGGATGATCTGCGGGCCCAGGGTGGCACCGACTATGTCGCTATGCCGCTGCCGTTTTCGGATGGGCAGATCAATACCATGACCTTGACCTCGGACCATCCGCAGGGATTTTCCACGGCCGATCTGGGCGCCGTCTTTCAATGCGTTTTCGGACTCAGCCGGTTTTACGAAACCATGACCCTGCGCCAGAATACCCGCACCCTGCTGACCACCTATCTGGGCCAGCGGTCGGGAACCAGAGTGCTGAACGGCGAGACCCAGCGTGGGGCAGGGGAGGAAATCCGTGCCGCCATTCTGTATTGCGATCTGCGCGATTCCACCCAGTTGGCGGCCTCATTGCCGCGTGGCGCCTATCTTGATCTGTTGAATAATTACTTCGAAATAGTATCGGAGCCGATCCTGTCGCGATGGGGGGAGGTCTTGAAGTTCATCGGCGATGCGGTCCTGGCCATTTTCCCGGTCGAGGGCGATCCAGCCAAGGCCTGCGGCCTGGCCCGCGATGCGGCATTGGAAATTGTCGCGCGCCTGGCGGAGACGGATCAGCCACCTCTGCGCTGCGCGATCGGCGTGCATCTGGGCGAGGTCACCTTTGGCAATGTCGGCGCGCCGGAACGGCTGGACTTCACGGTCATCGGCAGCGCCGCTATCCTCGCTGCGCGACTGTCGGAACATTGCAAGGTGCTGGATCAGTCACTGCTGTTCTCGGGCGCCGTGCAGCAGGCCTTGCCCGAAGCAATGGTGCCGCTCGGCGGGCACGCGCTGCATAACATTTCAGAAGCGACCGAAATTTACACCTCCTAACCTTAAGGTAAGGGCAAATCCGGAACGCGGTTAAGCCCGCAGGATCAGGCGCGCAAGATTACCTGCTCTCCTTGACCGGCTCGGTCCGAAATTGAGGGCCGTTGGCATGGGCACCGAAAACAAGATCTTTTATGGTCGGAATTCGTTGTGTCGTTTGCCCGGCAGGAATTTGAAGATCGGTCGGCGATACCTGGAAATTGCTCGTTCTGCGACCATTGCTGCCGGACCCATGGCAGTAGAATCGATGGTTCTGTTGATTGCCGATTTTGGCAGCGCCTCCGTTGAGTTCCACGCCGGGGCATCTCCAGGCTGGACGTAGCGATGACAAGACGACACACTTCGGGTCAGAATAATTAGCGGCCATCAAGGATAAGAGAATGAGCAACCCCGCTTTTTTTGAGGAAACGCTGCCTGCCATCACCGAAGGCTTGGCCCGAAGCGCCGCCGAGCTGCGCTTTGAAGACATTGACGCTGATAGTCTGGCTGTGGCCAAGCAATGCCTGATCGACTGGTTCGCGGTTACCCTGGCGGGCGCGGTTGAGCCTCTGACTGGATATCTGCTGGCAGAGGCGGCAGAGGAGGGCGGCCAACCGCGCGCCACTCTGTTTGGCGCGGGAGCCAAAGGCAGCCTGGCCCAGGCCTGTCTGGTCAACGGCGCCGCGTCCCATGCGTTGGACTATGATGACGTCAATCTCGCCATGGGCGGTCATCCCACGGCCCAGGTGGTAGCGGCTGTTCTGGCCGTAGCCGAGGATTTGGGCGCCACGGGTCGCGCACTGCTAACCGCTTTCGTAGCCGGTTATGAAACCGAATGCCGGATCGGCAGTCTGGTTGCCCCCAGCCACTATCAGAAAGGTTTCCACGTCACGGCCACGGTCGGCAGCTTTGGCGCCGCGGCGGGGGTTGGCCATCTGCTGGGTCTGGATGCCGAGGCCATGGCGCGTGCCATGGGCATTGCCGGTACCCAGGCGGCTGGTTTAAAGGCGCAATTCGGTACCATGTGCAAACCGCTGCATGCGGGCAAGGCGGCGGGCAACGGCCTACTGGCTGCGCGTCTGGCGCGGCGCGGATTTACCTCGCGCCTGGATATTCTGGAAACATCCCAAGGCTTTGCGGATACCCAAAGCGATGATTTTCGCGACCAACATGCCCTACGGGCGCCCCGGCGCGGCTTTCATGTGCGGGAGAATTTGTTTAAGTATCACGCCGCCTGTTATTTGACCCATTCCACTATTGAAATTTTGGCGGATCTGCGGGACGAAGGGCAGATCACACCGGACCAGATCGACAATGTTATCTTGTCGGTTGATCCGGGCCACTTGAAGGTTTGTAATATTCAGGAACCCGGCACCGGTTTGGAGGTCAAGTTCAGTCTGCGCCATACCGCCGCTTTCGCTCTGGCGGGAAAAGATACCGCCAGCATCGGCAGTTATTCCGATGCCAATGCCCTGGCGCCAGAACTTGTTGCCCTGCGGCGCAAGGTGGCGGTTGCTGGCGACGGTGGCCCCAGCACCCTGGCCACGGCCCGCATTAACTTGCATGACGGACAAAGCCTGGAACGCAGCGTTGATGTTGGTATTCCGGCGGAAGATGTCGTAGCCCAGGGCTTGAAGATCGACGCCAAATTCCGCAGTCTGACCGTGCCTCTGGTGGGAGAGACGGTGGCGGCGGCGCTGTTGGCCGATCTGCACCAGTTGGAAAAATTGGATGATGCGAGCCAGTTGCTGACCCATGTCGCGGCCTGGCGGGCCGGCGCGCACATATAACACCGCAGACATTACACTGAACAACTAAGGATACGGATGGATGAACCAGGGCAAATGGCGAATTGGCGAGGTTACGGTCACGCGGGTGGTGGAGATTGAGGCGACGGGTGGCATGAGCCCCATTCTGCCCGACGCCACCAGGGATAAATTGCGGGAGATCCCCTGGCTCTATCCCCATTTCGCGGACGAAAATGGTCGCATGCGGGGCTCCATCCACGCCCTGATCATCGAGACGCCGGATCGTACCATCGTGGTTGATACTTGTGTTGGCAATGACAAGGAACGGGGCAATCCGCCCTGGAATAAACTGCAGACCAGCTTTCTGCAGGATCTGGCGGCGGCGGGTTATGCCACCGATCAGGTTGATTGCGTGCTGTGTACCCATTTGCATGTTGATCATGTGGGCTGGAACACCATGCTGGTGGACGGCAGGTGGCAGCCCACCTTTCCCAAAGCCCGCTACTTGATGGGCCAAGTGGAGTTTGAACACTGGCGCGCCTCGGAGCGCGAGGACACGGCGCAAATCATGGCGGATTCGGTGTTGCCGGTATTTGATGCCGGGCTGGTGGACCTGGTCGATACGCAGCATCAATTATGCGCCGAGGTCAGTCTGATCCCCACGGTGGGCCACACGCCGGGCCATGTCTCGGTTCTAATTCAAAGCCGGGGCGAAGAGGCATTGATCACCGGCGATTTCATCCATCATCCCTGTCAGATGGCCCATCCGGAATGGTCGGCCTCGGTGGATAGTGATCCGGAACAGGCGCGGCGCACCCGGCGCGAAGTGTTTGCCCGCTATGCCGATACGCCCACCCTGATTATCGGCACCCATTTCGCCACCCCCACCGCGGGCCGTCTGGTGCGCGATGGCGATGCCTACCGCCTTGAGGTGTAGTCGATGGTGTCTAGAGCAATTTTCATTCAATTGGATTCGCTTTAGCGATCCAAGTGATTGGTTCAATTGCTCTTTTCTTAAGAGTCCGAGCATGTTTAGAAGAAACATGCTCTAGGGGAGTGGGTAAATGAGTTTCGAGCGGCCCTACGAGGGCGTCAAGGTTGTGGATTTAAGCCAGGGCATCGCTGGCCCCTATTGCGGCATGTTGTTGGCCCAGCACGGCGCCGATGTGATCAAGGTGGAACCACTGCAGGGCGACTGGGCCCGGGTTCTGGGCACCGCCGTCTCCAATCACACGGAATTTTCCTTTCTGGGCAGTCTGGGCAAGCGCAGTCTGGCCATCGATTTGAAAAGTGGCGAGGCACCAGCCATTATCGATGCCCTGGTGGCCGACGCGGATATTTTCCTGGAAGGCTTCCGCCCCGGCGTTATTGATCGTCTGGGCTTTGGCCATGAACGGCTTATGGCGCTTAACCCCGGTCTGATCTACCTCTCGGTCTCGGGCTTTGGCCAGACCGGCCCTCTGCGGGACAAGCCCGCCATGGATCCGGTATTGCAGGCCTTCACCGGCTTCATGCTGGACAACAAGGGGCACGACGGCATCCCGCACCGGGCCAACACCATCATCAACGATATGTCCACTGCGCTGTATGCGTTTCAGGCCGTGGCCCCGGCGCTGTATGCCAAGCGGGATGATGGGCGGGGCCGCTTTATCGATGCCTCTCTGATGCGCGGCGCGGCTAACCTTAGCGCCATCCGCATCATGGCAGCGTCCCGGGGCAATCTGCAAAATACCCCCCGCACAGCACCGTCGGGGGTCTTCCGCACCAGCGATGGCTGGCTGCAGCTTGTCATCCTGCAGGACAGGGATTTCCATGCCTTGTGCGACGCACTCGGTATGGACGATTTGAAGGCCAATCCGAGCTTGCAGAGTAATGCAGCACGCTTGGCCCAAGTCGATATGCTGCTGGAAAGAGTGGGTGAGATCTTGCTGACGGAACCGGCCAGACACTGGCGCGATCTTTTCACCGAAGCCGGCCTGCAGAATGAGATGTTGCAGGATTTCCAACAATTCCTGGATCATCCGCAAGTGTCGGCGACGGAATTATTTACCTGGCTTGATCTGGCTGGCCTGGAAGGCCCGCTGCCTATTCCCAATCCGCCAGGCATCCCGAAGATCCAGGCCGGCACCCCTACGGGCACTTCACCCGTCACGGGGCAGCATAGCGACGAAGTACTGGGCGAATTGGGCCATGATGCCGCTGCCATCGCCGGTCTGCGGCGCCGGGGCGTAATTACGACCTGGTCGGGTTAACGCGGATCAACCAGACCAGGCGCAAGGCGACCAGCAGGGTGCAACTTGCCGGAATCAACGTGAAACCATAGATCCAATCAGTTACGGCGGTCAGGGTGGCGACCGTAATGCCGCCTGACAGGCCGGCGATGTTGGCCAGCAGGCCGGCGGTGGCGGCACCGAACGCTATGCCCAGGGACTGCATGGTCGGTATGGCGCCCGCGGTCAAGGCTTCCTCGCCCGGTTTGGCGCTGCTCATGGTGCGGTTGGAAATATGCGCGTGGCATTGGCCGACGCCAAGGCCGGTCAGAAAGACCATGGCCACCAGCCCCCCGAGCGGGCCGCTGACAACAAAAAAGCCCTGCCCGATAATGCCGCCCAGCAGGCACAGTGGTCCGGTCACCATAAGGACGCGTTGCAGGGGCGGTGGCGCACCGGCCACGGCAAACGCAGCGACGGACCAACCAAGAGACATGGTGGCCGAGACGTATCCCGCCAGCGCAGGCGGCACGTTGTGTAGACCCTGGGCCAGCAAGGGCAGAAAAATGCTCAGGGGCGCGTAGCTGAAGGACAGCAGGAAAAACAACCAATAGCCGGTACCGACAATCTGGCGCAGCGAGGCGGGACGGCTGGGCAGCAGGGGATTGTCCGCAATATGGTCGAGCCAAAGCATGCCAGCGACACCGGCCAGCGCGCCCGCGATCAACGTCAGCCGCAGTCCAAGGTGGTCGATTTGTCCACTGACGGTGACGCAAAGCACCGCCCCGCCAAGCAGCAGCAGCCGCTCCCAGGGTAACTTGCTGCTCTTGGCGGCCGGTGCTGATGTCGGCAAGGCTCGCCGGGACAGGGCAAGGACCATCAGAAACACTGGCACGGTCAGCCAATAAACCCCGCGCCAAAAATCAAGCTGTGCGAAGACTCCAGCCACCATGGGGCCGGCCAGTGCCGCGACCCCCCAAATTACCGACATGAGGGCAAAGACACGGGGGCGGAGGCCTTCAAGGAACAATTGCCGGGTCATGGTATAAGCGAGCGAGACCATCAGGCCGCCGCCCAGACCTTGAGCCGTGCGCCCGGCCAGGAATACCCCCATATGGGGCGCACTGGCACAAATCAAGGCGCCCAGTAAGTAAATCGATGCCGCGATGGTCAATGCGCGGCGCAAGCCCAGGTTTGAACCCAGAATTCCGCCGCTGGCGGCCCCCATGATCGAAGCCACGACATACAGCGCCGAGGGCCAGGCATAAAAGGCCACGCCGTGGATATCCGCGACCACGCTGGGCAAAATCGTGGCGATGACAAAGACGTCCATGGCATGTAGGGAAACGCAGCTCAGAACCAGGGCGAGGCGCACCAGACCGGGGCCCCTGGTCATCTCACGCCAGCCGTTCACCGTAGAGACCTGGTGATCGGGCAAAACTTCTCCTTTATTCGGCGGCATGGAAGCGGCGCAGATCGCGCCGCGCCGCCGCGTATTCCGACTTCAAGCGGTCACACAGGTCGCGCACCGAAAGCACATCATGAATGGCGCCCACCCCATGGCCCGCGGACCAGACATCCTTCCAGCGCTTTTTCCGCTCCTGCACCGCAATGATGGCGTCGGGATCCTGCCGGCGCAAAGCATCTAGTTTCACGCCGGCGCGCAGCAAACTGGGCGTCAGCAGATTGGAGGGGGCATCCGCGATCGTACCGAAGAAGATGTCGGTCGCGGTCGCGTCGATAATCATCTGTCGGTAGTCTTCGACGGCACCGGATTCCTCCGTGTTGATAAACCTTGTGCCCATATAGACGAGGTCGGCGCCCATCACCTGGGCCGCTAGAACGTCCCGCCCGGTGGTGATGGCGCCGGCCAGAATAATCGCCTTGTCGGTCAGCTGGCGAACTTCGTTGACCAGGGCAAAAGGATTGAGGGTGCCGCAATGACCGCCCGCGCCGCCGCAGACGGCGATCAGGCCGTCGGCGCCGGCGGCAAGGGCAATCTTGGCGTGCCGGGCCGCGCCGATGTCGTGAAACACCAGGCCGCCATAAGCATGTACAGCGTCGAACACCTCTCCCGGTGCGCCCTTAGACGTGAGGATGACCGGCACCTCGTGCTTGATACAGAGCGCAAGGTCCTGATCCAGGCGCTGATTACCGGCCGCCACCACTAGATTGACGCCATAGGGGCCGACCGTCTCCACCCCCTCGGCCGAGAGCCGCGCGACGCCATCGGCCATGCGGGTCAGCCATTCTTCCAGAATATCAGCGCTGCGGGTGGTATGGGCGGGGAAGGTGCCCATGAGGCCCTGGGCGCAGGTGGCCAGCGCCATCTCCGGGTTGGAAACCGTGAACATGGGCGCTGCTATCACGGGTAGCGACATCCCCGCGATCAGTTCGTTGACCGTTGTCATGGCAGCCTCAATCGACCGTGCCCAAGTCATAGATCCAGGGCCGGGCCTTGCGGTCCCGGGCCTGAAAAGCCGCCGTGGCGGCATCTTCCTGCAGGGTCTGGCCAACTTCGTCCAGGCCCTCCAGCAAGGCGGTTTGCCGATCCGGGGTCAGATCAAAGGTAATAGTGCGCCCCGATGGCGTGGTCAGGGTGCAATTGGCGACATCGACCTGAAACTGCATGTTGCCCTGGTCATTGCCGGCCTCGGCCAGCAACTCGGCAATGGTTTCACCTGGCAGGCGGATCGGCAGGAGGCTGTTCTGAAAGCAGTTATTGAAAAAAATGTCGCCGAAACTTTCCGCGATGACGCAACGGATGCCCAGGCCACGAAGGCCCCACACCGCCGTTTCCCGGGAGCTGCCGCAACCAAAATTACGGCCGGTTATCAGGATCACCGCGTCGCGATAGCCGGGTTTGTTCAGGATGAAATCAGGGTTTTCGTCGCCGTCGGCTAGAAATCGCAGGGGTTCGAACGTGTGCTGGTGCATGGTTTCGCGGTTGGCGTCCAACAGACGTTTGGCCGGCGTGATGATATCGGTATCGATATTGGCCCGGGGGAGGGGCGCCGCGACTCCTTGCAGCAGCTGTAACTTTTCCATCATTTGTCCTCCGCAACGGCCGTTAGATTACGCACGTCGGTTATTTCGCCGGCGATCGCCGCCGCCGCCGCCATTGCCGGGCCGGCCAGATGGGTCCGGGCCTTTGGCCCCTGGCGGCCCACGAAGTTGCGGTTGGAGGTGGAGACACAACGCTCCCCCGGCGCCACTGTTTCACCATTTGTCGCCACGCACTGGGCACAGCCCGGTTCGCGCCATTCGAAGCCGGCGTCCAGGAAAATCTTGTCCAGGCCTTCGGCCTCCGCCGCCACCTTGACCTGGGCAGATCCGGGCACGATCCAGGCGGTGACGTGGCTGGCCACGGTGCGCCCCTGAGCCACGGCCGCAGCGCGGCGCAGGTCGGGCAGGCGGCCGTTGGTGCAGGAACCGATGAAAACCCGATCCACCTTGGTGCCGGCAATGGGTTGTCCGCCGCTCAGGCCCATATATTCCAGGGCCAGTTCGGTGTTATTCCGTTGTTCAGCCTCGACGAAACTATCGGGTGCTGGAATGGTGCCGGTTATCGCCAGAGTTTGACCGGGCGAGGTGCCCCAGGTGATCTGGGGCGCGATGTCTGCCGCGTCGATGCGAACCTCACGGTCAAATACCGCACCTTCATCGGAGCGCAGTCCGCGCCACTGGGCCAGCGCCTGGTCCCAGGCCCCGCCTTTGGGAGCCAATGGTCGATCCTTCAAATAAGCGAAGGTGGTTTCGTCGGGTGCGATCATGCCCATGCGGGCGCCGAATTCGATGGACAGGTTGCAGATGGTCATGCGCCCTTCGAGGTCCAGGGCTGCGATGGTCGTGCCGGCGTATTCCACCGCATGGCCGGTACCGGCGGCAACTCCCAACGCGCCGATAATATGCAGGATCACGTCCTTGGCCTCGACCCCTTGGCCCAGTTCCCCATCTACGGTGATGCGCATGGTTTGGGGTCGGCGCTGGCGCACGGTCTGGGTTGCCAGGACATGCACCACTTCCGATGACCCGATGCCCCAGGCCAGGGCGCCAAGGGCACCGTGGGTGGAGGTATGGCTGTCGCCGCAAACCAGCAGGCTGCCGGGCAAAGTGAAGCCGGTCTCGGGGCCAACCACATGGACGATGCCCTGGTTGGGATGATCCAGGCCAAAAAACGGTATTCCCGCCGCTTCGGCCATTTTCCGCAGGCCGCCGCCCAGACGCTCGCCGAACGGACTGGAGGCCAGGGTCCGGCCTGGTTGGCTGGAGATGCTATGATCCGGCGTGGCGATGCAAAGCTCCGGGTTGCGGACCGCCAGCCCGCGCTCCTGCAAATCGGTGAGAGCCCGCGCGCCGCTCAAATCATGGATCAGGTGGCGGTCCACATGCAGCAGGTCCAAGTCTTCCCCCAAGGACCGCACCACGTGGGCCTGCCACAGTTTATGGAACAGGGTCGTCGGCTGGCTCATCGCAATTATCCACCATGCTGTTCGATCCACGCCGTCACGGCGTCGTTAAATATATCCGCCGCTTCGATATTCACCGCATGGCCCGCCTTGGCCTCGACCACCTTTAGGCCAGGAATATTGGCCACGGCGTAGTCATAGTTCGATCGAAACCTTTTCTCGGCGGCGCCGCAGACCAACAAGGTCGGCACGCTGGTGTTTGACACCTCGTCCCGCACGGAAAGATATGGCGAGGAATGCCGGAACGATTGCGCCAAGCCCCTAGGTTGCAGCAGTTCGGCATCTTTGACCAGAGCCTGGCGCGCCTCTTCGGGCAGGCGCCGGGCCTTGCCGGGATAGATGGGCAGCTCCCGAATGCCGTCGTGGCCGCCCTGTTCCATGGCCCGGGCCCGTGCTTCCGATGTTTCACGATACATGGCGATGGCGTCGCCGCCTGCCAGCGCGGAGGACGAGTTGGTGAAAACCTGCGCCACGATGCGTTCGGGGTGGCGCAGGGCGTAGCGCAGGGTCAGACTGGCACCAAAGGACTGGCCGCAAACGAACCAGCGTTCTATCCCCAGTTTCTGACGGATCGCCTCGAAGGCGCGCACATAGGCTTCGGGGTGGTAATGTTCCGGCCCCTCGGGCGCGGCTGAGCGGCCATGGGCCAGCAATTCCACCAGTACCGGACGGGCGACTTTCTGCAAGGCCGGTACATTCAAGGACCATTGCGCGCGCGAGGACAGCATGCCGTGCAGCATCAGAATATAGGGGCCATTGCCCTCGTGAACTTCGTAATGCAAATGGATCTCTGGATCGCTCATGAACGTTTCACCACCAGTGCGTCGACCACGCTGATCCCCTGGCCGTTAGGGTGGACCAGCACAGGGTTGAGATCCAATTCGCCAATCACCGCCCCATGATCCGCCGCCAGCTGGGATAGTTTCACGACCAGATCCAGCAGAGCGTCAATGTCCGCCGGCCCCTCGCCACGCGCCCCATCCAACAGGGCCCGGCCGCGCAGGCGGTCCAGCAAAGCGGCGGCGGCGTCGCGGTTGAGCGGGACGGTTGTCAGGGCCACATCCGGGTCGACCTCCACAAATATGCCGCCGAAACCCAACATCAGCATGGGTCCGAACGTCGCATCGTGATTTATCCCAACAATCATTTCGTGGCCCTTGGGCGCCATGGCCTGCACCAGGACGCCGCGGGTTTCTTGCGTGGCCGCCGCCATGACCCGATCATAGGCCGATCGCACCGCCTCGTCCGTCGGCAAGTTCAAGGCCAGGCCGCCGGCTTCGGTCTTATGCAGAATATCGGGAGATTGAATTTTCAGAGCAACCGGGCCCGCAACTGCCGCCGCCAGTGCGACGGCTTCGTCGGCGCTGGTGGCGAGGGCTTCGTCTCCCGTGGGAATACCATATGCCGCCAGTAGTGGTTTGACCTCGAATTCACACAACACCGGTCCGGATGCGGCTAAAAGCGCCGCAACCTTGTCGCGGACGCCCGCGTCGTTGCTTTCGATCCTGGGCGCCGCCAGGAAGCGCGTTCGTAGCTGGTTGTAGTTTGCCAATTCGGCCATGGCGCGGGCGCAATTGGCCATGTTGCCATACAGGGGAAAACCCGCCTGACTCAATATCGCCGTCGAGTCCCGATGTGGCTGGGTGTAGGAGCAAAACAGGATGGGCTTGTCCACTTCCTGCGCCAGTTTTACCAGATCTTCCTGCTCGCGCTGCAGGATGGCCGGGTTGCGGCAGGAAGCGACCGTAATAATTCCGTCCAACACATCCGAAGCCGCCGCCAGGCGCGCCAGACCGCCATAACCGGTGACGCGGACCGCCTGGGCGGTGGCATCGATCGGGTTTTGCGATGTGCCGTATGCAGGCAAATAAGCATCAATGGTGGCGCGGGTCTTTGCATCCAATTCGGGAATTTCCAGTCCTGCCGCGACGCATAGATCGGCCATCCAGCCACCGCCCCCGCCGGAGGCGGTGCAAATGCCAACCCGTTTCCCTTTGGGCAAATTCCGCCCGTGATAGGAAAAGGCGGCGGCGATATCGACGATCTCTTCCGTATTGCTGCCTTCGATAATGCCATAGCGCTGAAAGATCCCTTGATAGGCCCGATAGGAACCAGCCAGTGAGGCGGTATGCGAAGCCGCCGCTCGGGCGCCCGCGTCAGAGGTGCCGATCTTGGTCAGAATGATGGGCTTGCCGGCCTTCAGGGCTTTCTCGGCTACCTGGACCAGACGTTCACCCTGCTTCACATCCTCCATGAACAGGATAAAGGCATCGGTCCTGCCTTCGTCCAATAGATAATCAACCACGTCCGGAATGCCCAGACAGGCTTCGTTGCCGGTCGTAAGGATATAATTGAAGGGAAGTTCTTTGGGCCGCCCATGGTCGTAGAAGGCAAAGCCCATGCCGCCGCTTTGCGCCACCACGGCAATGTGGCCGTCCTGGCGCCAGGGTGGCAGCAAGGGAAGTTCGGTTTTGTCCACAGCCGGGCTAAATGTGGGGCATAGGGCGTTCAGGGTATTGGCGAAGCCTTCGGAATTGGGGCCGAACACGGCCATATCAAAGCGTTTCGCGATGGCGCGGATTTCATCCTCCAGCGCCGCGCCGCCGTCGCCGGACTCTTCCGCAAAGCCCGAAGTCAGAATTTGCGCCGCCCGCACGCCCGCTTCGCCGCAGGCCGCCAAGGTCGCTGGGACGAATTTCGCCGGAATGATAAGGATCGCCAGATCGACCTTTTCGGGTACCTTGTCGATGGAACTATAGCAACGCCGGCCGTGGATTTCGTCATGGCTGCGGCTGATAGGATAGACGGTGCCTTGGTAGGCATGGCTGCTCATGACTTCCATGATACGGCCGCGCAGGATATGGGGCTCGGGCGAGGCGCCGATGACGGCGACAACATTCGGCCACAACAGGGCGGACAGATCAGGCATATCTAAATGGTCCTTGGCAATCCGGTCCTAGCGTAATCCCAGGCCGCGGGCGACGATGCCGCGCAAAACTTCGGTGGTGCCGCCTTGAATAGTCAGCTTTGGCGCGATGGTAATGTTGTGGGCCAGGATTTCCTCGAACCGCATCCGGTTGCCGGGGTCGCGATCCACGAAGGCAGACAAATCGCGGGCAACGGATGGCAAGGCCTGTTCCCAGACCGTGCCCAGATCCTTGACGACCGAGGCTTCCAATACCGGTTCCTTGCCAGCGTGCAGCATGCCGGCGACGGAAATCGACATCCGCCGCAGGGTATGCAACTGGGCCACCAGACGGCCCAGGCCCTCGGCCTCGCGCACATCGGGGTTTTCGCCGATGAAATCCACCAGTTCGAACAGGACCTGGCTGGTTTCCAGGAACCGTTCGGAACCGCTGCGTTCATAGGCCAGTTCCGAGGTTGCCTGCTTCCACGCCATGTCCGCCTCACCCAGCAAATTGTCATGGGGCAACAGCACGTCGTCAAAAATGACTTCATTGAACTCGTGATTGCCGGTCGGGTGGAGCACCGGCCGGGTGGAGATGCCCGGTGTCTTCAAGTCGACCAGAAATTGCGACAGGCCGTGGCGGCGATTTTCCTGCGTTGGCGCAGAGGTGCGGAACAGACCAATCATGTAATCGGATTCATGCGCCAACGAGGTCCACAGCTTGCGGCCATTGATCAACCAGCCGTCATCGGTACGCTCCGCCTTGGTCTTGGCGGCGAACAGGTCGGAGCCTGAATCCGGCTCGCTCATGCCGATGCAAAATGATACCTCACCACGGGTAATACGCGGCAGAATATCCTGCTTGATCTCTTCCGATGCATACTTCAAAAGCACGGGGCCGCTTTGCCGGTCGGCGGTAAAATGTTTCCGGGTCGGGGCGCGGGCAAAAAGGAATTCCTCGTTGATGACATAGCGTTCCAGGAAACTGCGTTCCTGGCCGCCATATTTCTTGGGCCAGGTGATGCCAATCCAACCTTTGGCGCCGACCTTGCGGCTAAAATCATCGTTGCCCTTCCGGCCGGCCTGGGGATCGAAAGTTCCGGCGGCCATTTCCTCTTTTAAAAATGCACGCACCTCCACCCGTAGGGCCTCGGCCTCTGGCGGCAGGCGGATGGGATCGAATTCTATGGCGACAGACATGCGGTTCTTGATCCTCGTTCGAATTAACTACATTCAGGCGGCGGTCAGGCTGTGCCACAGGCCTTCGCCGCCCTTGGCGGCAACCCGGCGGCCCAGCTCGACGGCCCAAACGGCTTCACTGTCGAAATCATCCCGCCACGCCCATAGCCGTTGCACAAAGCGGTGCAGAATATGTTCCTGGGTGAAGCCGATCGCGCCAAAGGCCTGATGACCGATGGCGCCGCCCTGGCCGGCCGCTTCGCCAACCCTGATCTTGGCCGAGGCAACATCCAGGAAGACGCCATTTCCGTCCCAGCCATCCATATGCTCGATGGTATAGGCGGTGGAGTTGGCGATGGCGATGGCCGCCGCCGCCTCTTCACCCAGACGAGCCAGATTATGTTGCACCGCCTGAAACTTGCCGATGGGCTTGCCGAATGCCACCCGTTCCTCGGCATATCGCACGGCTATTTCCAGGACCGTCTGCAAGGCGCCGGCCATCTGCATGGATCGCGCCGCCGCGCCCATCAGCAACAGCGTCCCGACGTCAATGCCGTCGGGCAGGGCAGCCCATTGGACAGGCGTGACACCGCTGAAATCGACGACGTTCTGTACTTCGCCGGCAATATTGCGGCCGTCCCGGCAGTGGCAGTCGACTACCTCGACCAGAGCCACGACCGCGCCGCCGCCGCCTTGCGCCAGGACAGCCAGGTGTCCGACCTCGGCGGCAAAGGACACCGCCCGGGCGGTGCCCGACAGTTTGCCGTCCGCGCCCAGCGTCAGCGTATCGCCGCGCCGCGTCGGCGCCACGGACATGGCCCCGCCCGGCAGGACAATATCAGCCATGCCCAACAGCCAGCCCGCCAACAGGGTTTCGGCCAACGGCAACGGCGCGGCAAATTCACCCGCCACCCGCAGGACGGCAAAGCCGGCGCCGATACCAGCACCCGCGCCGCCCAATTCATCCGCCACCCAGGCGGTGGTCAGACCGGCTTCTTCCAAGGCGGACCACAACGGCGCCCGCCAGCTATCGTCTACCGCGTTGTTGATGGTTTGTGGGTCGCCAAGGTCGCGAAATATCCGGCTCGCCGCATCGGAAACCAGGCTTTGCGCATCATCCATTCTATCTGCCCTGGAAGTTTGGTAACCGGCGTTCGGACGTGGCGGCAATGCCTTCCTGGAAATCCTCGGTCTGGCGCAGCCGGTTTTGGATTTTCAGTTCATGGTCGGTGGCTGCCTTGACCCGGTCAGCCAGGCCGGCCCGCATGGTGGCGCGGGTTTCCAGTACACCCAGGGGAGAGGAGACGGCAATTTCCGCGGCGAGTTCCATGGCCGCGCCACGCACTTGATCCAGCGGCACCAGCATATCAGCCAGGCCCATGGCGACCGCCTCTTCGCCTTTGATGCGGCGCCCCGTGTACATCATCAGGGTTGCATACTGCTGGCCGATCAGGGCGGGAAGCGTATGTGTCAGGCCAAAGCCGGGATGAAAGCCCAACCGGGTGAAATTGGCGGCGAAACGGCCTTCCGGGCAGGTGACGCGGAAGTCGGGCACCAGGGCCAGACCCAGGCCGCCGCCAATGGCAGCGCCCTGAATGGCGCCAACAATGGGTTTTTTCGTGCCAAACAGGCGCACGGCTTCTTCATACAGATGGTTGGTCGGCTTGGGTTTGGCATCTTCGAGAATTTTCTGTCCCGACCCATCGCCAAAATTGGCCCCGGCGCAAAACGATTTGCCTTGTGCGGCCAGCACGATGGAACGGCATTGCGTATTCCCATCCAGGTTTTCACAAGCATCGGCGAGTTGACCGATCAGCGCATGATCGAAAAAATTATGGGGTGGCCGTTGGATTTCTATCAACGCCACATGTTCGTCAAGGGTCACTTCGATATCGTCGTAGTTGCCAATAGTTGTCATTTTGAATGTCCTCTAAAAAGCCAAATCTAAGATGCTAAAGTGCACTTGCCGTTACGGATCACCATCAGGTCCCGTTCCTTCACGTGGCATTGGAACGAGACGATGTTGCCGTCGCGCCACATATCCGTGATGATGGTTTCGCCGGGATAGACAGGCGCGGAAAAACGCACGTCGAAGCCCCGGATCAGGGTGTGATCATAATCGCAAACGGCGGTGATAACAGCCCTGCACGCGGTGCCATAGGTGCATAGGCCGTGCAGAATGGGTACTGGGAAGCCGACGCGTTTAGCCAGGCGGGGATCGGCATGCAGGGGATTACGGTCGCCGTTCAAGCGGTACAGCAGGGCCTGATCGACGCGGGTTTCCAACGCGCAACTGATATCCGGTGCCCGACGCGGCGTGGCATGGGGCGCGGGGCCGGCGCCTTTCGGCCCGCCAAAGCCGCCGTCGCCGCGGGCAAATGTCGTGCTGCCAACCTTGAACAGGGGCTGGCCATCGGACTTCAGACGCACATGGATCTCGCTACAGACAATGGCACCCTTGCCCTCGCCCTTGTCATAGGCTTCCACAACCCTGGCGTCGGCGATCAGCTCGCCTTCAGGGGGCAGGGGGCGAAATAGCTCCAGGCGCTGCTCGCCATGCAGAACCTGTGTGTAGTCCCAGCCGCAATCAGCCAGCAGATGACCCCGGGTCAAGACGGCCGCCATGGTGGCCACGGTCTTCAGCGGCTTGCGTTCAAACACATAGTCCAGTTCTTTTTCATCCAAGGCGTCCCGGCCAAAACCGACACCCAGGGCGTACAGCATGGTTTCCCTGTCGCCATAGGAGAATTCCCTGCCTTCGTCTTTTAGGGACATCAGATGATCGTAGTTCATGGCCATGGCCGAAGGCTCCTAAACAATTTCAACAAATGCGCGGCCTACAACGGATCCGAGGTGAAGACGGTCCGCGCGTTCCCCAGATCGGTCAGGTTCGAACGAAAGGCTGGAAAGGCGTTGTCCAGCATGGTCGATGGCGTCCAACCTTCCGTATTGGCGATGCCGCGAATGGGCCGAGGCTGGTTCCAGATATAAACTTCGTTGCCCCGGATCGAAAAAATCTGTCCGGTTAGATCCTTGGCGCCGTCCGCGACCAGAGCGACGCCCAGGGGCGCGATCTGATCGGGCCGCATGCGCGCCTTGGTCAGTTCCATGCGCCGGGCTGTCGCTTCATCCTTGATGGGGATGGTGCCGATCATGCGGGTCCAGGCGGAGGGCGACAGGATGTTGCTGCGCACATTCTTGCGCTCATTCTCCATGGCGATGACCCGGGACAGGCCCACAATGCCCATTTTTGCGGCGGCATAGTTGGTTTGGCCAATATTGCCGACCAGTCCGGAGGTGGAGGTGAACAAAACATACGCGCCGTCTTCCTGATCACGAAAATGATTGATGGTGGCGCGGGTGACGTTGAAGGATCCCTTCAGGTGAACATTGATCACCGCGTCCCAATCTTCCTCGGACATCTTGTGGAACATGGTATCGCGCAGAATGCCGGCTGGTGAAATGACACCGTGCAGGCCGCCAAAGCTGTCCATGGCCTGTTCAAACATGGCCTTGGCGCCGGACATCAGGGCCACGCTGTCGGAATTGGCCACTGCCTCGCCACCCGCCGCCTTGATCTCGTTGACCACTTCCTGGGCCGGGCCAACCGCGCCCTCGTCATCGCCAGAGATCGAACCGCCCAGATCGTTGACCACCACCTTGGCGCCTTCGCGGGCCGCCAGCAGGGCATGTTCGCGCCCGATGCCGCGGCCGGCACCCGTGATTAAAATTACCTTGCCGTCAAGCACGCCCATGGTCCGCTTCCTCCGGTTTTGCTGTTGTCAAGAGAATCTAACGCCTGTTCGTAAGACTTGGAAGCCCTTCCCCCGGCGAACCATCGCCGTTTGCAATACCTATTGGCGCCGGGGCACGGTCTGCTTTCCAATTTCACTAGCTATTTCGGCAAATTCCCTTGGACGCCTTGGACGTACCAATTCATCGACAATAGGGCGCCATCATCCAGAGTTTTGCCGGCGGATACCTTTTCCATTCCCATCTGATCGCGGATCGGCCCGGCAAAGGGATGTACGGCACCGGCGATGATGTCCGCCTGAGCCTTTTGGGCCATGGCGCGCACGTCTGTAGGTATGGCGGTGTTATAGGGCGCCATGACCACCATGCCCTGTTTCAGACCGCCCCAGGTATCGCCGGCTTTCCAGGTGCCGTCCAGCACCGCCCTGGCGCGGGAAACGTAATAGCCGTCCCAAACATCGACGATCGCGGTAAGATGGGATTTTGGCCCGAAGTGGCTCATGTCAGATGCCTGACCCACGGCCCATACACCCCGGTCCTGGGCCGCCTGCACGGCCGCCGGGCTGTCGGTATGTTGTAAGATCACGTCGGCGCCCTGGTCGATCAGGGCCTTGGCCGCCGCACCCTCCTTGCCGGGATCGTACCAAGTGTTTACCCAGACCACTTTCACCGTGGCCTTGGGATTGACTTGGCGCAGGGCGAGGGTGAAGGCATTGATGCCGCGTACAACTTCAGGAATGGGGAAAGAACCGATATAGCCGATGATGTTGGATTTGGTCATCTTGCCGGCGATCAGGCCGGCGATGTGACGGCCCTCGTAAAAGCGGGCCCCATAGGTCGCCACGTTGGCGGACTGTTTGTAGCCCGTGGCGTGCTCAAAGCGCACGTCGGGGAAGCTTTTCGCCACCTTCAAGGTCGGGTTCATGAAACCGAACGAGGTGGTGAAGATCAGCTTGTGGCCGGAAGCGGCGAGCTGGCGGATTACCCGTTCCGCATCGGCGCCTTCCTTGACGCTTTCCACCAGGGTGGTCTTGACCTTGTCGCCAAAGGCTTTGTCGATCGCCTTGCGGCCCACGTCATGGCGGTAAGTCCAGCCGTGGTCGCCGACCGGACCGACATAGACGAAGCCAACTTTCAGGGGCTCGGCCTGGGCCATGCCCGGCATGGCCGCGCTCAGCGCGGTCGCCGCGATGGCGGCGCCCAACCAGATCGCGGTACGTTTGATGATTGTGGTTTTCACGTTGCTTCTCCCAATTGCCTGAACTGTATTTTCCGCGCAAAAGATCGCTACGTCGAGAGGCATTAGGCCTCGGGGTGAAAAATTCGGCCCAGGCTGGCGGGCGCATTCAAGCGGGCCCGGGTTCCATCGGCGGAAATCGCCACCAAGACGGCAATAGTCGCCACATAGGGCAGCATGGACAGGAACTGCGAGGGAATGGCAAAGCCAAAGCCCTGGACATGCAATTGCGCCACCGTGATGCCGCCAAACAGATAGGCGCCCGACAGCAATCGCCCCGGTCGCCAGGTGGCGAAGACGACCAATGCCAGGGCGATCCAGCCCCGCCCGGCGGTCATGTTCTCGGCCCACATGGGGGTATAGGCGAGAGACAGATAGGCCCCGCCCAGGCCCGCCATGGCGCCGCCGAATAACAGCGCCAGATAACGCACCAAGATCACCGGATGGCCCAGGGCATGTGCCGCCTGATGGCTTTCGCCAATGGCACGCAGAACCAAGCCGGCCCGGCTGCGTTCGAGAAACCAGATGGTCAGCGGAATTGACAGGATGGAAAGGTAGACCAGGACATCATGGCCAAACAGCAGAGGCCCAATGATGGCCAGATCGCCGAGGCCGGGCAGGTCCAGTTGCGGCAGGCGCGTCACCGGCATGCCGACAAATGACCGGCCGAGCAGGGCGCTGGCACCGATGCCGAAAATTGTCAGGGCCAGGCCCGAGGCGACCTGATTGGCCAGCAGGGTCAGGGTCAACAGGGCAAACACCAGGGCCATCGCCGCTCCCGCGGCGGCACCCGCCAGAATTCCCAAGGTGGCGCTGCCGGTGGTCAGGGTGACGGCAAAGGCGCCAACCGCGCCCAGCACCATCATGCCCTCGACTCCCAGGTTTAAAACACCGGACTTTTCCACCACCAGCTCTCCCACCGCCGCAAACAATAACGGCGTGGCGGCGCCGATCACCGAAATCAGGACAGCAGCCAGTATTTCCATCAGCCGGCCTCCTGAACCATTGCCGCCCGGCGCCAGCGGATGCGGTAGCGGACCAGCACATCCGCCGCCAAAAGGAAGAACAACAACATGCCCTGAAAGACGCCGGAGACTGCCAAGGGCAGTCCCAATTCGATCTGCACGGTTTCCCCGCCCAGGTATGACAAGGCAATAAACAGACCCGACAGCAGAATACCGACCGGGTGCAGGCGGCCCAGAAAGGCCACGATAATGGCGGTGAAGCCATAACCCGGCGAGATCGAGGGCTGTAGTTGGCCAATCGGTCCAGCGACTTCGAACAGGCCGGCCAGACCGGCAAGGGCGCCGCCCGTCAACAGGGTGATCCAGATCAGGCGGTTTACGGAAAAACCGGCCAGGCCGGCCGCCGCCGGGGTCAGGCCTACCACCTTAATTTGAAAACCAATAAACATCCGCGCCATCACCCACCAGGCGCCCAGCGCCAGGAACAGGGTAATCGGTGCACCCAGATGTAGGCGGGTGCCCATGGTCAAAAGGGGCAAAAGAACACTGTCCGCGAACATGCGTGATTGGGGAAAGGAAAAGCCATCGGGATCCTTCCACGGCCCATGCACCAGATAGCTCAACAACAGGATTGCCACATAAGTCAGCATCAGGGAGGTAAGAATTTCGTTTGCATTGAAACGAGTCTTCAAAAACGCCGGAATGGCGGCCCAGGCGGCGCCCCCCAAAAGGCCGGCGACGATCATGGCCGGCAGAACCCAAGCCGCGGCATCGTCGCCGGCCCATAGGGCAATGCCGCCGCCGGCAATGGCCCCCAGAGTGAGCTGTCCCTCGGCTCCGATGTTCCAGACATTGGCGCGAAAACCGAACGACAATCCGATGGCGCACAGGACCAGGGGCGTTGCTTTCACGGTCAGTTCGGCCAGATCATAGACGCTGGATAGGGGCTGGATGAAGAAGGCATACAGAACTGCCGGCGGATGATGCCCAAGGGCCGCGAACAGCACGGAGCCACAGGCCATGGTCAAGGCCACGGCGAGCACCGGCGTTGCATAAACCATTGTGCGGGAGGCGCCAATCCTGGCTTCAAGTCTGGGCCGCACGCCGCTCTCCACCGTTTTCCCTGCCGTGGCCGGTGGCCTGACCGCCCATCAACAGACCGATCCGCCCGATGTCCGCCGCCGCGGTCACCATGCATTCTGAAAGCCGCCCCTCTGACAGCACCGCGAAGCGGTCGCTGATCTGCAGCAATTCGTCCAAATCCTGACTGACCACCAGGATGGCCGCGCCCTGGCGGGCCAGGTCCAGCAAGGCGGTATGGATGGCTGCGGCGGCACCGGCATCGACCCCCCAGGTGGGATGCGCGACCACCAGCACTTTCGGCTGCTGCAACAATTCCCGGCCGATGATGAATTTTTGCAGATTGCCCCCGGACAGGCTGCCCGCATGACTGCCGATACTGCCCGTAACCACCTGAAATGATTTCACGATTCTTTGCGCATAATCCCGGGTTCGGGGAAACATGATGCTGCCCCGCGACAACAGGTCCTGACGTTCGTAGCCAGTTAACAAGGCATTATCCGTCAACGACATCTCCGGCACCGCACCGTGTCCCAGGCGTTCTTCCGGCACGAATGCCAGCCCCAGGCGGCGGCGGCGGCGGGGGCCAAGATCGCCCGCGTCCTGATCGTCGATGCGAATGTCCCCGGCATTGGGGCATAGCTGTTCACCGCTCAATGCCGCCAGCAGGGTGTTCTGGCCGTTGCCTGCGACGCCGGCGATGCCGAGAATTTCGCCGGCCGCAACCTCGAACTCTATACCGGTTATCGCGGTGCCATGGATGGCAGCCGCCGCCATGTTCAGGCCGCGAACCTGCAGCCGCGCCGCCCCGCAAGGGCCGCCGGCGGTCTTGCTGGCCTGGCTAAAATCCTCACCGATCATCAGGCGAGCGAGATCGCGGGCGGTCTCCTGACGGGGGTCACAGGTGGCAACAACCCGGCCCGCCCGCAGCACCGTGGCGCGATCGCACAAAGCGCGAATTTCTTGCAGTTTATGGCTGATATAAAGAATTGTGCAGCCTTCGTCGGCCAGTTGCCGCAAGGTGATGAACAAAGCCTCCGCCTCGCCGGGTGTCAGGACCGAGGTCGGCTCGTCCATGATCAACAGGCGCGGTTCCTGCATCAGACAACGGACAATCTCGACCCTTTGCCGCTCGCCCACCGACAGGTCATGCACCACTTTTTCAGGGGCCAGAGCCAAGCCATAGCGGCGGCCAACTTCGCCAACGCGGGCCGACAAAGCGTCCAGCCCCGCGCCATGATCCAGTCCCAGGGCGACATTCTCGGCCACGGTCATGGATTCAAACAACGAGAAATGTTGAAACACCATGGCAATGCCCAGGCGCCGGGCCTGGGAGGGCGAGGCAATGGATACCGGCTGCCCATCCCATTTAATATCCCCGCCGTCTGCCCGTAAGATACCATAGATAATCTTGACCAGCGTGCTTTTGCCGGCGCCATTTTCGCCCAGCAGGGCATGAATTTCACCCGGACCAAGGGTCAGATCGATATGATCGTTGGCCAGGCAGCCGGGAAACTGCTTGGTTATACCGCGCAATTGCAATCGCGCCGGCACACCTCGTTCGGCCATGATCGTGTCCACCCTTCACCCCGCCAATCTATTGGTACCCGGCACTGCCGCGATTGCAAGGTTATGTGGGCCGGCCGTTGCGGGCAATCGGCTGAACGAATTGTAACTCCGTATCCCAGGGCAGAAAAATCCAGGTATCCTGGCTGACTTCGGTGACGAACGTATCGACCAGCGCGCGGCCCGCGGGCTTGGCATAGACCGTGGCGTAATGGGCCTGGGGCAGCATCGCCCGGACCACCCTGGCGGTGGCGCCGGTATCAACCAGATCGTCAATGATCAGGACATCGCCGCCATCATCCCCCACCGCTTTCAGGATCTGCGGCTGGGCCCGGTCCTGGTGGTCGTAGCTGCTTATGCAGATGGTATCGATCAGCCGTACCTCCAGTTCCCGGGCGACAATACAGGCCGGCACCATGCCGCCGCGGGTAATGGAGACAATGCGTCGCCAAGGACCGTTTTCCGCCAAACGCCAGGCCAAGGCCTTGCTGTCCCGGTGCAGCTGATCCCAGGATACGGGAAACCCCTTGCTATAGCTGTCTTGCATCGTCGGCGCCTCAATTCAGGTTTGACAGTGTCCTGGAGCTGATAAGCGGCCGGGTAAGCGGTCCTGACGCTATCGGCTCAGGCTCCGCATGCCTTTATCCAGCCCGTCCAGGGTCAAACCGAACATGCGGTGTCCCATGACCTGTTGCAGCATTTGCAGGGACGGGGTGTATTCCCAATGCCGTTCCGGCACCGGATTTAACCAGCAGGCATGTTTGAAATGGTCCAGCATGCGTTGCATCCAGACCTGGCCGGCTTCTTCGTTCCAATGTTCCACGCTGCCGCCCGGATAGACGATTTCATAGGGGCTCATGGTGGCATCGCCGACAAAAATCAGCTTCCAGTCCGGACCATAGGTGTTGATCAACTGCGAGGTTGGGATGTGTTCGGTATGGCGCCGGCGGTTATCTTTCCAGACCTTCTCGTACATGCAATTGTGGAAATAGTAATATTCAAGATGCTTGAATTCCGTCCGCGTGGCCGAAAACAATTCTTCCAAGGTGCGGATATGGTCGTCCATGGAACCGCCCACATCCAGCAATAACAACACCTTGACCGTGTTGCGCCGTTCCGGCCGCATGCGGATGTCGATCCAGCCGCCGTTCTTGGCGGTGGATTTGATGGTGCCGTCCATGTCCAATTCATCAGGCGCGCCCTGCCGGGCGAACTGGCGAAGGCGGCGCAAGGCGACCTTGATATTGCGGGTACCAAGCACGACACTGTCATCGAAGTTGCGGTATTCCCGCTTGTCCCACACCTTGACCGCACGGCGGTGGCGGGATTTTTCCTGGCCGATGCGCACGCCTTCCGGATTGTAGCCGTGGGCGCCAAACGGCGAGGTGCCGCCGGTACCTATCCATTTGCTGCCGCCCTGATGGCGTTTTTCCTGTTCTTCGAGGCGCTTTTTCAGCTCCTCCATGATCTTTTCCCAGCCGCCGAGGGCCTCGATCTTGGCCTTTTCCTCGTCGCTAAGGTGCAATTCCGTCAGCTTGCGCAGCCATTCCTCCGGGATTTCCGCCGTGTCCGGATTGTCGGGCGGCTCCAACCCCTTGAAGACCGAGCCAAAGACTCGGTCGAATTTATCCAGATTGCGTTCGTCCTTCACCAGACAGGAACGCGAGAGATAATAAAAATTCTCGACATTGTATTCGGCCACGTTGAGGGACATGGCCTCCAGAAGGGTCAGGTATTCCTTCAGGCTGACCGGAACCTTGGCCGCTTTCAGCTCGAAAAACAGATTGAAGAACATAGGCTTTATCCCTGCTCTCTATTGGGTTTTCCGCTCAATTGCCCTGCTCGCGGCGGGCCAGAAATGCCAGCCGTTCGAATAAATGCACGTCCTGTTCGTTTTTCAACAAGGCGCCGTGCAGGGGCGGTATCAGTTTCTTCGGATCCTTGTTGCGCAAAACCTCGGGCGAAATATCGTCGGACATCAAAAGCTTCAGCCAATCCAGCAATTCCGAGGTAGAGGGCTTTTTCTTCAAGCCGGGAACGTCGCGCACTTCATAGAAAATATTCAGTGCTTCGCGCACCAGGTTTTTCTGAATATCGGGGTAATGCACATCGATGATTTCCTGCATGGTATCCCGCTCCGGAAAGCGGATGTAGTGGAAAAAACAGCGGCGCAGGAAGGCATCCGGCAATTCCTTTTCATTGTTCGAGGTGATCATGACAATGGGCCGGTTGACCGCCGTAATGGTCTCCTGGGTTTCGTAGACGTAGAACTGCATGCGATCCAGTTCCAACAGCAAATCGTTGGGAAACTCGATATCCGCCTTGTCCACCTCGTCGATCAAAAGCACGGGGGACAGATCCGCCGTGAAGGCATCCCACAGCTTGCCCCGTACGATGTAGTTGGAGATATCCTTGACCTTTTCCTCACCCAGTTGGGAATCCCGCAGACGGGATACGGCGTCATATTCGTACAGGCCCTGGGCAGCCTTGGTGGTGGATTTGACGTGCCATTCGATCAACGGCCGCTCCAGCGCCCTGGCGACTTCATGGGCCAGAACTGTCTTGCCCGTACCCGGCTCCCCCTTTATCAACAGGGGCCGTTGCAGGGTAATGGCCGCGTTGACCGCGATCATCAGGTCGTCCGTCGCTATATAAGAATCCGTGCCGGTAAATTTCATCGTTTGCTACGCCATGTTTCGTGGGAGTTCAGGGAGAAGATTTGGCGCCAATCTAGGGCCCTGGGACGGATAACTCAAGTGGCCGGCGTCAGGGCCCAAAATCCGGCTGACAGCGTGTGGCGAACACCTATTATTCCGCTAGCGGCGCGATCCTGGCGATGGCCTGCGATGACACTGCCGATCATGGGGAAAAGGAGTTGACCATGCACCAGCGCACCGCCTATGGCGCCGATACCCTTCCGCCCGATATACGTTCGCGCTTCGTGGCCGGCGTGAACGGCCTGAACATGCATGTGCTGGAGGCGGGATTCGAGGGCCCGGGGCGGCCCTGCATCCTGCTGCTGCATGGCTTTCCGGAACTTGCCTATAGCTGGCGGAAAATCATGCCGCCCCTGGCCGCCGCCGGCTTTCATGTTGTCGCGCCTGATCAGCGGGGCTATGGCCGCACGACGGGCTGGGACGGTGACTACGATGGCGATCTGGGCTCGTTCCGCATGTTCAATCTGGTCAGGGACACCCTGGGCCTGGTTGCGGCCCTTGGCTACCGCTCGGTCGCCGCCGTGGTCGGGCATGATTTCGGTTCGCCCCTGGCGGCCTATTGCGCGCTTGTTCGGCCCGATGTGTTCCGCGCCGTGGCATTGATGAGCGCGCCATTCGCCGGGCCGCCGGCTTTGCCGTTCAATACCGCCAATCGGCCCGAAAGCGATGTCGGCGATGCCATGGCCCGGCCCGATATTCACGCTGCATTGGCGGCGTTGAACCGACCGCGCAAACATTATCATTGGTACTACTCGACCCGCGAGGCGAATGGCGACATGACCCTTTGTTTACAGGGCATTCCTGCTTTTCTGCGCGCCTACTATCATCATAAAAGCGCGGACTGGATCCAGAACAAACCGTTTCCGCTAGCCGCATGGACGGCTGACGAACTGGCCCGGATGCCAACGTATTATATTATGAACCAGCGCCAAACCATGGCTGAAACCGTGGCGGCGCAAATGCCAAATGCGTCGGAAATCGCCGCTTGCCGATGGCTGACCGAGGTGGAATTGGCCGTCTATGCCGGGGAATTCGTCCGTACCGGGTTCCAGGGTGGCCTGCAATGGTACCGCTGCCGCGGCGTTGCTAGCTACAATGCGGAACTTGAACTATTCTCCGGCCGTACCATCGATGTGCCTTCCTGCTTTATTGCCGGCGGCTCGGATTGGGGCGTTCACCAGGCACCGGGCGCGCTGGAGACCATGCGGAAGGATATCTGCACCAAGATGTCGGATGTGCATCTGCTGGATGGCGCAGGGCACTGGGTTCAGCAGGAGCAACCGGAAGCGGTCAGCGCACTATTATTGCGATTTCTGCAAGGTTCGGCTTGAAACAACTGTAGCCGGACCGAAAACCTGCTTCCGGCCGCGACTCGGGCATAAAGCCATGCCCCAACGTCGAAAGCCTGTTGCTGGAGCATGTTTCCTTGAAACATGCCTGGACTCTTTAAGAATAGAGCAATTGAACCAATTACTTAAGTCGCAAGAGCGACTCCAGTAATTGAAAATTGTTCTAGCAATCTTTCGCGGTATTCTGAACGTGACATAACCGACACAAGAGCCAAGGGAGTAAGACAATGGCAAACGCCGATCAATCGGAGCGGCCGTCGATCTGGTTTGCAGGCGCGGCCGATGGGCCGCCGGCGGGGCGGCGCTTGGCTGATCTGTTGGCCCGGCCCGGTATTCTCGGTGTGCCGGGCGCCCATGACGGATTGTCCGGGTTGTTGGCCCGGAAGGCGGGTTTTGAGTGCCTGTATATCTCCGGCGCGGCGCTGACGGCGGGAATGGGGCTGCCGGATCTGGGCGTCATGACCATGGAAGAGCTGTGCACCGCCACCAGGACAGTGGCCAGGGCTACGGGCCTGCCGCTGATTGTCGACGGCGACACGGGCTATGGCGAGGCTTTGAATGTGATGCGTCTGGTCCGCGAACTGGAGGATGCGGGCGCCGCCGCCGTGCAGATCGAAGATCAGTTGTTGCCGAAAAAATGCGGCCATCTGAACGACAAGCAATTGGCCACGGCGGAGGACGCGGCCCGCAAGATCGCGGCGGCGGTCTCGGCCCGCCGGCATCTGCTGGTCGTGGCGCGCACGGATGCCGCCGCCGAGAGTTTGGACGAGGCGATCCGCCGGGCCAATCTGTATGTGGCCGCCGGGGCCGATATTGTCTTTCCCGATGCGTTGATCTCGGACGAAGATTTCCAACGGTTTACCGCCGCCGTCAAGGCGCCGGTGCTGGCCAACATGACCGAATTCGGCCGCACCCCGCAACGGACGGCGGCTCAGCTGGCGGCGCTGGGCTGCAAGATCGTCATCTGGCCCGCATCTTCATTGCGGGTCGCGGCGCGTGCCGTGGCGGATCTATATGCCGAACTGGCGGAAAAAGGCGGCGCCCAGGGCATGTTGGCGCGAATGCAGACCCGGGCGGAACTGTACGAGACGATCCGCTATCACGAATTCGAGGCCCTGGACGACACCATTGCACAGAGCGTGGTGCCGGAAAGTCCCGATTAATATCAAGGACCCTTGGGCGAGGTTAGCCGCCCGGCCACGAGATTAAGCCCCAAGGACAACAGCAGCATGGCGCCGCCGATGCCAAACAACAGGGTGTAATCGCCGCCAAGGTCAAACAAAAAGGACAGACCGTAGGCGCCCGCCGCCTGACCCACCGCAAAGGCGATGGTGGCCAGCCGCCAGCCGCCGGTTTGGCCGGCTGGGTCATGGGCCAGCAATTCCCGCAACCGGCCCAGGACCAGGGTCGTGCTGGCGGGCACAAAGGCGCCCATGATCAGGCTGGACAGCACCAGGACGATTGTTTGATCCGTAAAAATCAGCGCCCCGACGAAGATTGCCTGCAGGCCATAACCCAGGCGCAGGGCCCTTAAAAAACCAACCCGGTCAGCCAGATAGCCCACCGTGACTGGCCCGATCACCGCCCCCAGGCCGAACAGTACCCAATAGTGGGCGCCGACCGTCAGGCCCTGTTCCAGGCCCTGGGCTATGAAGACGACCAAAAAGACCATATGCGGCACCAGGCCAAAGGCATTCAGGCCGTATTCCAGATAGAGAGACTTCAGGGCCGGGCTGGCGGCGGGGAGTAATGTTTTGGTCGATTTTCTGTCGGTGACTGTAACCGGCCAGCCATGCCACGACAGCGCCGTCAGCAACACCGCCAGGGCGCCCAGGCAGACCCAGGTCTCCATCAGCCCCAGATCCAGGGTCACGGGGACCAGGGTACCCGATATGGCGATCCCCAGGGCAACGCCGGTGAAGATCACGCCCCCCGCCAGACCCAGCCGGTGGGCCGGCACAAAAGGCAGCACGGTGGGCGCCGCCAGAACCATCAGGACGCCGCCTGATAGCCCGGCGGTAAAGCGCCAGATGAAAAACCAGAGGAATGACCAGGGCGCGGCGCAGGCAAACAGGGCCACGCTGGCCAACGCCATGCCCGCGCGCAGGGCAAAACGGGTGGAGGTCCGCGCCGCGATGTTTCGCGCCAGCAGGGCGCCGGCCAGGTAGCCCGCCAAGTTGGCTGCGCCCAGATACGCCGCCTGGCTGGCCGAAAACCAGCCTTCCGTCACCAAGGCGGGCAATAAAGGGGTATAAGCAAAGCGGGCCAGCCCAATCCCCACCAGCAAGGCGCACAGGGCTGAAAAGGTGGCGCGCCAATAGCCCGGTCCCGAGCCATCGCCGGTTTCAAGCTCCGGCCCGCATCTATCCATCATCCTGATCCATGGCGATTTTGCCCATACCCGCCTCAATACCCGCCCCAGTACCCGTTGTGGTCCAAATTATCGGCCATAATAGCAAATTGGGCCGGCGCGTGGTGCAACAGCGGGTGGAAATGGCAACGCAATGCGAAAGGTATTGATAATCACCGCCAGCGGGGTCGCGTTGCTTTATCTCGGTATTTTCGCGTTTTGGGGCCATGCCTGGGATCTGTCGGATCCGCTGCTGTTCATGCTGGCTTTTCCAACCGGTAAGGATTTCATCAATCTGTATGCCGCCGGGCAGATTTGTACTCAATCGGTCAATTCGAATAACTTATTTTATTCAAGTAATTATACAATCTTTTTGACTAAACTATTTAATATTGAGGCGCCCATGTATCGCTATATCTGGTCCTATCCACCGACCATGCTGCCGTCGGCACGGCTGTTCGCCGGCAGGACCTATCTGCCCGCGCTGAGCCTGTGGAGTGTCGCCACCATGGTGATTTATCTGGGCGGTTTGCGTCTCCGGCCGGTTTGCGCGGTTGGTGGCTGGTGGCGGGGCTGTTGCCCTGTGCTGGCCGATCCTGGGCATGAACCTATACTTGATGCTCTTGATACCATTGGTCATCGCGCTTTTCGCCTGGCAGGTCTGGTCTTGCGCGGAAACCTCTTCGTGCTATTCCGACGCCATCAGAAAATCAAAATCCGCGCCCTGATCCGCCTGCAGGACGTGATCGGCATAGAGTTTGCCATAGCCGCGGCTGGGTCTGGCGGGCCGGGCGGGGGCGGCCAGGCGCCGCCGTTCCAGTTCCTCATCATCTACCAGCAATTCCAACGAGTTATTAGATACACTTAATTTTATTTCATCACCATCCTGAACCAGCCCAATGGCCCCGCCAATGGCCGCTTCCGGGGTCACGTGCAGGACGATGGTGCCAAAGGCGGTGCCGCTCATGCGGCAATCGGAGATGCGGATCATGTCCTTGACGCCGCTCTGGGCCAGCTTTTTTGGAATCGGAATATAGCCGGCTTCCGGCATCCCGGCCGGGCTTTTCGGGCCGGCGTTTTGCAGCACCAGGATATCGTCCGCCTTGACGTCGAGGTCGTCGCTGTCAATGCGGTCGGCCAGATCCTCCAGCGAAGTGAAGACCACGGCCCGGCCGGTCGCTTCAAACAGGGTCGGATCGGCTGCCGAACGTTTCAGGATGGCGCCGCTAGGGGCCAGATTGCCGAACAGGGCGACCAGGCCGCCCCTGGCCTCGAACGGCGCCTCGCGGGCGCGGATTATGGCCCTGTCCAGATAGCCGGGCGCGGCGGCCAGGCGTTCGCCCAGGGTTTGGCCGGTGACCGATTGGCAATCAAGGTGCAGCAGCGGCGCCAACTCCCGCAACAAAGCGCTCATGCCCCCAGCGGTATGAAAATCCTCCATGTAGCCGTCGCCCGTGGGCTTCAGATTGATCAGCACGGGCGTGCTGTCGCTCAATTCGTTCAGGCGCCGCAGTGATATCGGGATGCCGCGCCGTCCCGCAATAGCCGTCAGGTGCAGGATGCCGTTGGTGGAGCCGCCCAGGGCGAGCAAGACGCGCAGTGCATTTTCCACCGATTTTTCAGTGATCAGGCGCGAGGGCGTCAGGCCAAGCCGCGCGGTTTCCAGCGCCTGGGCGCCGGTTGCCTCCGCCGCGCGCAGGCGGTCCGCGTGGACCGCCGGAATGGCGGCGGTGCCGGGCAGGGTCATGCCCAGCGTCTCGGCGATACAGGCCATGGTGGAGGCGGTGCCCATAACGGCGCAAGTGCCAATGGTCGTCGCCAAGTTACCCTCGATGGCACTGATCTGGGATTTATTGATCCGTCCGGCCCGGTAATCGGCCCAGAAACGCCGGCAATCGGTGCAGGCGCCCAGGCGTTCGCCCGCATGGCGACCGGTCATCATGGGGCCGACGATGAGTTGCAGGCTGGGCAGATCGGCCGAGGCCGCGCCCATCAATTGCGCTGGCACGGTCTTGTCGCAACCCCCCACCAGCACGACGGCATCCATGGGTTGGGCCCGGATCATCTCTTCGGTGTCCATGGACATCAGATTTCGGAACATCAGCGAGGTGGGGTTCAGAAAGACCTCGCCCAACGAGATGGTGGGGAAATCGATCGGCAGGCCGCCACGGGTCAACACGCCACGCTTTACCGCTTCCACCAGTTCCGGCACCCCGCGGTGGCAGTTGTTATAGCCCGATGCCGTATTGACGATACCGACAATGGGCCGTTCCAGCATCTCGTCCGAATAACCCATTGATTTGGCGAACGAACGCCGCAGATACAGCGAAAAGTCCCGATCGCCATAGTTTGTCAGCCCGCGGGCTATGCCCTTGGGATTGCCGTTGGAGCTGTCATCGTCACTCATATTGTGTCTGCCTCAAATAGTGTCCCGTGCCCTACCAGCCGCGTTGCCCTGGCGGCGGCGGAGTTTCCGGGGCGCCGGCAAAGCATTGCGCGATGGCCATCCATTGCCGGGCGGTTTCTCCCGCAACCTCTAGATTGACCTCTTCAATATTGCGCCCCTGGGTAACCACATGGCAGAAATCCAACGCCGGGCCTTCGATGCGGTTTTCCTGATCCGGTTCGTTCCAGGTCCAGATTGCCCCCGACGGCGCGGTCAGGGACACATGGGGCGCCGGTCCGGGCGGCTCCTGTCCATGGATTTGGAAACTCCAGCCATAGGTATTCACCCCCAGGGTGGCAATGTTGCGGATCCGGTCGGTCGGTGTGCGGGACCGGCGCAACAGATCGTAGATGTCCTGGCCATGGGCCCAGGTCTCCATCAGCCGGGCCGTGGCGGCGGAACGGACGCTCATAGCCGGCCCCACCCATTGCATGCGTGCCTTGGGGTCGGCGCCGGCAAACAGGTCGCACAGGCTGTGCAGGCGGTGATGCCAATGGCGCAACATCTCCGGGCCCTGGCCGAGCTCTAGATGAGTGTATTCCAGACCCATGGCTTTGCGGCCCTCGGCCCGCGCCGCCAGGCGCTGGGCGATCACCGCGTTAAACTGATCCGGGTCGGTCAGCGACAGCGTATTCAGCCAATCGCCGAAGATGAGGTGCTGCATAACGTAGTCCACCGTCCAGCCCTTGAACGGCGTTGGCCGCTGCCAGTCTTCTGCGGACAAAGTATCCAGCAGCGCCCGTAGCTCGTCCCCCTCGGCCCGTAAATCGTCCGCCAGCCGCATCATGACCATAACCATGGATCCTTCCCTATTGGGGACACCCTATTGGGGACACAGTTTGCGACATTGCCACTGCGCTGGCCAGAGGGTACGAGGGATTTCTGCCTGCCGCCAACCGCCGACGGTTATCGGGTGCCGGCGCCTGATCTGGATGCCAGACGTTCGTTGGCGCCACTGATCCTTGGGATAAGAGGGACCGGCTCTTCCTGATCGGCGCATCGCCCTGTAGTATGCGGGCTGTTCAGTCGTTGGGAGGTTCGCATGCGCGTTGGTGTCGAGGTTGGCGGAACGTTCACCGATCTGGTGGCGATCGAGGATGGCCGGGTGCGGGTGGCCAAGGTACCCTCGGTACCGGCGCGGCCTGACGAAGGCGCCATGGCGTCCCTGGCGGCGGGCGAGATCAACCTCGCGGTAGTGGATGATCTGGTGCATGGTTCGACCGTTGCCACCAATGCTATTCTCGAGCGCAAGGGCGCCCCGGTTGCCTTGTTGACCACGCGGGGTTTCCGCGATGTGCTGTTTCTGCAGCGCCATAACCGCACGCAAATCTATGATTTATTCTACCGCAAGCCCAAACCGGTGCTGGCGCGCCGGGATATTCTGGAGATTGACGAGCGCATTTCGGGGCAGGGCGAGGTTGTCCAGGCACTGGATCTTGCCGCAACTATTGTACAGCTAGATGAATTCCTTGGCTCGGGACGCTATAAATCGGTCGCCATCTGTCTCTTGAACGGCTACGCCGAACCCAAGCACGAACGCCAGTTGGCGGCCCTGGTTGGCGAAAGGTTTCCCGACCTGACCGTAACCTGTTCCGCGGACGTCACCCGGGAATTCCGCGAATACGAACGGACCTCCACCACCACCTTGGCGGCCTATGTGCAGCCGGTGATCGACAGTTATTTACGCCGCTTCGAAAGCCAACTGGGGGCGCAGGGGTTCAAGGGGCGGTTTTCCATTATGCAGTCCAACGGCGGCCGCCTGCCGGTGGCGGGGATGTCGCGCAACGCCATCACGTCGCTGTTCTCGGGCCCCGCGGCGGGGGTCATGGGGGCGGTGCGACAGGCCGGTCTGTCCGGCCATGGCGATCTGATTACTCTGGACATGGGGGGCACCTCCACCGATGTTTGTCTTGTGGCGGACGGCAAACCGAACCTGTCGGGCGAGACCGAAGTGGATGGTTTGCCCATTCGCACCCCGGTACTGGATATCGTCACGGTCGGGGCAGGGGGTGGGTCCATCTGCTGGCAGGATGACGGCGGCATGTTGCGCGTGGGACCGGAGTCCGCCGGCGCCGATCCAGGGCCCGCCTGTTACGGCAGAGGCGGCGACAGGCCCACCATCACCGATGCCCATATGGTGCGTGGAACCATTCGGACAGAGACCTTTCTGGGCGGCAAGATGGATGTGAACGCATCTACGGCAGCGAATGTTTTCAAATCGCTAGCCGATAATCTTAGTATGTCGATTGAGGAAATTGCCGACAGTGCCGTGCGCGTGGCGGACGCCAATATCGTTGGCGCCATTCAGCTTGTCTCCACGGCACGGGGCCGGGACCCACGCGATTATGTGCTGGTACCCTTTGGCGGTGCCGGACCCCTGCATGCGGCCCGCGTGGCCGAGGAACTTGGCATTGCAACTATTCTGGTGCCGCCGAATGCGGGTGTGCTGTCGGCCTATGGCCTGCTGGCCTCGGATTTTCTGCAATATGAAACACTGACCCGGCGGATTTTGTTGGGCGAGGGGGCCGCCGATCAGGTGCGCGAGGTTTTCGCGGCATTGCGGCAGAGCGCCACGGCCTCGTTCCGGGATCTTGGGATCCTGGCTGATTTGGCTATCAGCTACAGCCTGGATATGAGGTTTGTTGGACAAGCTTTTGAAATCACCGTCGATATAGATGGCGGTGCGTTGCCGGATCTGACCCCGGACGGGCTTTTGGCGCTGTTCAATGAAGCCCATAACCGGGTCTTCTCTTTTGGCGAATCCGGTCTGCACCGGGCCGAGATCGTGTCCTTTCGCCTGGGCGCCTCGGCGCCGCCTGATGTGGTGCCGGCCCTGAACGAGGGCATCAGCGATGCGGTGGTGCGGTCGGAAAGCCAGGTTTTCGATCTTGGCGAATGGCGCAACTGCCATTTGGTAAGCCGCGCCGCCATTGCCGGAGAGGCGATGGGCATTACCGGCCCGGCTCTGGTGGAAGACGGCACCTCGACAATCTTTGTCCCCCAGGGCTGGACCGCGACCGTCGATGGCCAGGACAATATCCTGCTGCATACAGAAATCTAGGAATACGGGGAAGGAATAGGAAGATGGCCGTGAACACCGTCGATCAAGCCGTGATCAGCCAGGGATTAATCGCCGCGGCGCGGGAAATGGGGGTCAAGCTGGTTCGCTCCGCCTATTCACCGGTTGTGCGAGAGGCCAATGACTGTTCCGCGGCACTGTTGGATCGGCACGGCAACGTGGTGGCCCAGGCCGAATTGATCCCCATGCAATTGGGACCCATTGGCGCCACGTTCCGCCCCTGTGCCGAATTATTCCCGACCGAAACCTTGGTGGAAGGTGATTTTTACATCAACAACGATCCCTTTCAGGGCGGCCAGCATCTGCAGGATGTGTTCCTGTTTTCGCCGATCTTTTTCGAGGGTGTTTTGGTGGGATTTGGCGCCACCGTGGCCCATCACCTGGATCTGGGTGGCGGGGCGCCAGGGCTGAACCCGGACGCCACGGATGTGCATCAGGAAGGCATTATCTTTCCGCCCAGTAAATACAATATGGATCACGACTGGCATGGTGGCCCGTTGGAGCGGTTGATCCGCGCCAATATTCGGGTTCCGGACCAGACCATTGGCGACTTCAATGCCCAATTCGCCGCCAACGGCATCGGCGGTAGCCGGGTGCAGGGCCTGTGCGCCCGTTTTGGCGAGACCGTGGTCCGGGAGGCCATGGACGAATTGCTGGATTATTCCGAGCGCCGCATGCGGGCCGCGATCAGGGCATTGCCGGACGGCATTTACGAGGGTGAGGATTTTCTGGACGATGACGGCATCACCGACGCGCCCTTGCGCGTGCAGGCGCGGGTGGAAATCAAGGGCGACAGCGTCATTGTGGATTATGCAGGCACCTGCGATCAGGTTAAATCCAACGTCAATTGCCCCTATGCATCGACCGTTGCGGCCGGCTTATCGTGCGTAAAATCGGTGCTGACCAGCCCGGATATCCCCTTTAATGAAGGTAGCAAGCGGCCGATCGAAGTGCGCGCGCCCTACGGCAGCCTGCTCAATCCGCGGCGACCGGCGCCCGTGCGGGCCCGCATGCTGTCCGCCTATCGCGCCTATAACGCCGTCATGAAGGCATTGGCGCCCTCGGCCCCGGACAAAGTCATCGCGGCCGGCTTTGATTCCACCGAAATCATTGTCCTGAGCCAGTTGAAGGCGGATGGTTACGCCATCTATCTGGAAATTCTGGGTGGCGGCTATGGCGCCTCGACCCATGGCGATGGCTGTGACGCGGTGGATAGCCCCCTCTCCAACTGTTCCAATGTGCCTGTTGAAGCCATGGACATGGAATACGATTATTTCCGCGTGGAAGATTACAGTCTGCTACCGGATTCGGGCGGGGCGGGCCGTTATCGGGGCGGCCTGGGTTTTCAGCGCCGGTATCATATTCTGGCGGATGACGTCACCTTCGCGACCTATTCCGACCGTTTTCGTCTGGCGCCCGAGGGCTTGTTCGGTGGCGCCGATGGCGTCTGCGCCTCAACCCAGGTGTTGCGCGGTGATCAGGTGATAGAGTTGCCATCGAAGATAAGTTTTCCCCTGCAGAAGGGTGATATCCTGGTGGCGCGCACGGGCGGCGGGGCCGGCTATGGCGAACCGGGCGAGCGGGCCGCCAGTGACATCGAACGGGATCTGCGCGAAGGCTATATGACCCAGGCGGCCATGCGGGCGGACGCGGCGGAATAGATGGACAAGCTGCTGCGGGACGCCGCCACCCGGGCTCAAACCTATTTGGCGGGGTTGGAGGGCCGGGCCGTCGCGCCCAGTGCGGCGGCGTTGGCCGCGGTGTCGGAACTGGCTGGTCCCTTTCCCGATCAGGGTGACGAGGCGGCAAAAATCCTGGCCAAATTGGATCGGGTGGGCAGTCCCGCCACCATGGCCAGTGCCGGGCCACGTTATTTCGGTTTTGTAACGGGCGGTAGTTTACCTGTAGCCCTGGCCGCCAACTGGCTGGCCGGCGCCTGGGATCAGAATGCCTTCTCCACTGCGTCGTCGCCATTGGGCGCGGCCCTGGAAATGACCTGCCTCGGCTGGCTGCGGGAGATTTTTGGCTTCCCGGACGACGCCGGCGGGGCCTTCGTCACCGGCGCCACCATGGCCAATTTCACCGCCCTGGCCGCTGCCCGCCACGCGGTACTGGCGCAGGTCGGCTGGGACGTGGAGCAGGACGGCCTGTTCGGCGCCCCGCCGATCACGGTTCTGGTTGGCGACGAGGGACATGCGGCCCTGTTGAAGGCGGTGCGCATGCTGGGATTGGGCGAGGGCCGGGTGCATCGCCTGGCGGTCGACGGTCAGGGCGCCATACGGGCCGGCGCCCTGCCGCCCATCGCGGGCCCGACAATTTTATGTTTGCAGGCGGGTAACGTAAACTCCGGCGCCTTCGATCCCGCAGCCGACCTGATCCCCACGGCGCGGGAAGCGGGGGCCTGGGTGCATGTGGATGGCGCTTTTGGCATCTGGGCCAAGGCGGCCCCGGCACGCGCGGCCCTGGCGGCCGGGTATGAGTTGGCGGATTCCCTGGCGGTCGATGGCCATAAATGGTTGAACGTGCCTTACGATAGCGGCCTGACCCTGGTCCGGGACCCCGGCAGCCTGCATGCCGCCATGTCGATCAGCGCGGCCTATTTGCCGGACGCGGCGACGCGGGAGCCTTATGACTACACGCCCGAATGCAGCCGCCGCATGCGCGCGGTTGAAATCTGGGCCGCCCTGGCCAGCCTGGGCCGGGTTGGTCTGGCGGATCTGGTTGAAACCTGCTGCCGCCATGCCACGATGCTGGCCGAAGGGCTTTCAGCCGCCGGTTACGAGGTTTTGAACGATGTCAGGCTGAACCAGGTTATGGTCTGTTTCGGCGATGATAGCCTGACCGAACGGGTCATCGCCGGTATACAGGCCGATGGTACCGCTTGGTGCGGGGGCACCCGTTGGCATGGCCGGGCCGCCATGCGCATCAGCTTTTCCTCCCATGCCACGAAAGACGCCGACGTGGTGAAAACCCTGGACGCGATCCTACGTGTGGCACGATCCAACAGCGGCGGTTAATGCTCACGATTGAAGATCAGGCAGGAACAGGTCGCATGGGCGTACAGCTTGTCGTTGGCATCGATCAGGCGGGCTTCCGAGGTGGCGATCTTGCGGCCCGGATGAACGACTTCGCCGATGGCGCGGATGGGGCTGCCGTCCATGGGCAGGGCGCGCACCATGTTCAACTTGAACTCCAGGGTGGTGTAGGAATGGCCGACCGGCAGCAAGCTGTGAATGGCGCAGCCCAGCGCCGAGTCCAGCATGCCGGCGTAATAGCCGCCGTGCACGCCGCCAAGGGGGTTGGCCAGATATTCCCCGGGCCGGCCCTCAAACACCACCCGGCCCTCGGCCACCTCGACCAGATCATAGTCCAGGGTGGCCTGAAAAGCGGCCAAGGGCAGGCTGCCATCCAGCATGGCGCGCAAATAATCGATGCCGGCCATGGCGCGGCCCGCCTGGGCGGTCTGGCTGGGATCGGCCCAGGTGTAGGTCCGGCTGCGCTTGGTCAAGGCCGTAAGCCCGGCCTAATCGGCGGCTGGCTTGGGAGGCCGCTGTGTCTTTTCCTCGGTCGCACCCCCGGCCGCTTTCCAGGCCGCATAGCCGCCTTCCATGTGGCAGACCGGGGCCAGACCCATTTCATGTACGGCCAGGGCGGCGAGGGCCGAGCGCAGGCCGCCGGCACAGAAGAAACAAAAGCGTTTGCCGGACTGAAAGGCCTCCTTGGCATAGGGGCTGTCCGGGTCGACCCAGAATTCCAACATGCCGCGGGGGGAGTGCATGGCGCCGGGGATCGCCCCTTCGCGCCATAGCTCGCGGATATCGCGGATATCGACGAAAACCACATCGTCGTCGCCATAATGTTCCTTGGCCTGTTCCACGGTCCAGGTCTCGATAACGCTTTCCGCGTGGGCACACAGTTCCTTGACGCCTTTGGTGATCATGACTTTCTCCTAATCTGTGGTTGCGGCGATAGACTAACCGCCTCGGCTGGTATCGCCAAGGCGGATGGGCCGGCCGGGGCGGGCGCCGCTGGCTTTGCCATGCCGCCAGACGGCCAGGCCGTTGACAAAGACACTGTCGATGCCGATGGCAGGCTCTGTTGGCGCCTCGAAGGTGGCGCCGTCCAAAACGGTCTTGGGGTTGAAGATCACCAGATCGGCAAAACAACCGGTCCGCAGGACACCGCGGTCCCTAAAGCCAAACTGCGCCGCCGGCAGGCCAGTCATGCGGTGGACGGCGGATTCCAGGCTCATCAGGCCGAGATCCCGCGCATAGTGCCCCAGCACTCTGGGAAAGGTACCCCACAGGCGCGGATGGGGGTGGAGGTCGTCGGGAATGCCGTCGGAGCCGATCATGGCGCCGGGATAGGCCAAAACCCGCTGCACATCTTCCTCGTCCAACTGGAAATAGATGGCCCCGCCGGGGGAGAGCGCCGCGGCGGCTTCTTCCGCCGTCATCTCCATTTCCGCCGCCAATTCGGCCAGGTCGCGGCCGCGTACATCGGGCCGGGGCTTTGACCAGGTAATCAGCACCTTGCGGCAGCGGTTGACCAGATGGGGCAGAATCATGGTGGACGAGGCATGGTAGGGGTAGACATCCAGGGTCAGCCGCTGCCGCCCCTGGAATTCCTCGATTTTGGGCAGGGTCTGTTTGGTGCGGCCAAAATTGCCGAGTCCGGCGGTTTTGTGGTGCGAGATCACCACTTGCACCCCGGCCTCGCGGCCGATTTGGGCGACTTCCTCCAATGCGTCCATGACATTGTCCGCCTCGTCGCGGATATGCGCGGTATAAATACCGTCCCTGGGCGCCATGACCGACGCCACGGCCACCACTTCCTCGGTTTTGGCCGCCTGGGCCGGAGGATAGAACAGGCCCGACGACATGCCGATGGCGCCTTCGTCGATACAGTCGCGCAGGCTGTCCTGCATGACGGCGATTTCCCCATCCGTGGCAGGGCGTTGCAGATCGTCCATGGCGCCATAACGCAGCGAGGAATGCCCCACCAGCATGGCCGCGTTCAGGGCGGGCGGCGTGCGCTCCAGTTGCGTCAGGAATTCACCGGCGGTGGCAAAAATCAGATCCTCGCGGTCCTGCCAAAGAGAAAAAGGGAACTGATCCTTGCCGTAGTTCTTCCATGGCGCCAGGGAAAAGCCGCAATTGCCCACCACCACGGATGTTACGCCCTGGCTGGCTTTCGGCGACATCTCGGGGTGCGTAAAGAGATAGCGGTCGTCGTGGGTATGCACATCGATGAAGCCCGGCGCCACCACCTTGCCCTGGGCATCAATCTCCTGGCTGCCCGTCATGGCGCCCAGGTCGCCGACCGCGCTGACCCGATCGCCGGATACCGCCACATCCGCGGCAAAACCGGCTGTGCCGCTGCCGTCGATTACCGTGCCGTTGCGTATAATGATGTCGGCGTTCGCCATGTTTTTCGATCCTTCGGGTTTGCTCCTTCAGGCGGCCAGCAGAGCAATAAACCGTTGGAACAGATAATGGCTATCCTGGGGGCCGGGGGAGGCTTCTGGATGATACTGCACCGAAAAAATCGGTTTTCCGTCGACCCGGATGCCTTCCACGGAACCATCAAACAGCGAGGTATGGGTCTCCACCACGCCTGGTGGCAGACTTTCCCGTAGCACCACAAAGCCATGGTTCTGCGAGGTAATCTCGACCTTGCCCGTGGCCAGGTCCTTGACCGGCTGGTTGGCGCCGCGATGGCCACGGTGCATCTTTTCCGTTGTCGCGCCCAGGGCCAACGCGAGGATCTGATGGCCCAGGCAGATGCCAAAGATCGGCTTGCCGGCTTCAATCAGGCCCCGGATTGTCGCCACGGCATAGGCGCCGGTGGCGGCGGGATCGCCTGGTCCGTTCGAGAGGAAGATGCCGTCGGGTTTCAGCGCCAAAATTTCTTCGGCGGTAGCGGATGCCGGCACCACGGTGACCCGGCATAGCGCCGAGGCCAGGCAGCGCAGAATGTTGCGCTTGATACCAAAATCCATGGCGACCACGTGATATTTGGCTTGCCCCAGCCGGCCATGACCTTTGCCAAGTTGCCATTGGGTTTCATCCCACGTGTAGTTTTCCCGGCAGGTTACTTCCGCCGCCAGATCCATGCCTTCCAGGCCTGGCCAGGCACGGGCTATCTTGCCCAGGCCGGGCACATCAAAGTTGCCGTCGCGGCGGTGGCATATAACCCCGCTAGGGGCGCCACCGTCGCGGATCAGGTGGGTCAGACGCCGGGTATCAACGCCACAGATGCCGGGCAGGTCATGTTTGACCAACCAGGCGTCTAGATGGCCGAGGGCGCGGTGGCTGGATGGCTGGGTGATGTCGGCGCGCAGGACCAGACCACGGGCCGCCGGGCTCAACGCCTCAAGATCTTCATCGTTGGTCCCGACATTGCCAATATGCGGGAAGGTGAAGGTGATAATCTGGCCAGCATAACTGGGATCGGTCAATATCTCCTGATAGCCGGTCATGGAGGTATTGAAACATACCTCGCCCACCGCCTGAGTGGTGGCGCCAACGCCCCGGCCCCAGAATATCTGGCCGTCGGCCAGAACCAGGGCCGCCGTGGCCCAATCCGGCGCCGCCGCTTGGTTGTCGTCTTGCTGCTTCATAGCGTTCACGGCTCCGGCCACGCCGATCCGGGCGGGCAAATTGGCGCGGACCATAAGCAAAAGCCGGTTTTTCGTCAAGCTTTCGTCAAGTACCTGCCAGGCATTCAGGCAAATCAAAAACTAAAGCAAAATCAATGCGTTAGGAAAATTACGCCGTGGCGATGCGGATTGCCAACCGCGCCATTATCCATTATCCTCGGTGACCCTGCAAACTGCACGAGGGGGCAGTGTAATGCGTGACCGTCTAAAGGAAATGCTTTCCACCGCGATGAAGGCCGGGGACAAGTGCCGTGTCGGGACGGTTCGCCTGATATTGGCTGCTGTCAAGGACCGGGACATCGCCGGTCGCACCGATGGCCAGGGCGGTCGGGATGGTGCCGGTGTCAGCGACGATGAAATCATGGCGATCCTGCAAAAGATGATCAAGCAGCGCCGCGAATCGACCAGTCTGTATCTAGAAGGCGGACGTCTCGAGTTGGCGGCGCAGGAAGAAGAAGAAATTGCGATCATCCAGGAATTCCTGCCCCAGCAGATCAGTGCGGATGAACTGGCCGCGGCGGTGGCGGCGGTTGTCACGGAAACCGGCGCCGTCAGCTTGAAGGACATGGGCGGTGTCATGGCATTGTTGAAGGAACGTTTTGCGGGCCGGATGGATTTTGCCAAGGCAGCGGGCCAAGTCAAGAAACTGTTGAGCCATTAGATTGACCCGGCATTTTGACGGAATTTTACAAAGTCGAAACAGGTAACCATGGCCATACCGGAACATTTTCTGGCTGAGCTTCGTGGCCGCGCCGGATTGCTGGATTTGGTGGCGCGCCGGGTGAAACTGGTCAGGCGCGGGCGCGAACATACCGGGCTGTGTCCGTTCCATAACGAAAAGACGCCATCCTTCACGGTGAACGAGGATAAGGGCTTCTATCACTGTTTTGGCTGCCAAGCCCATGGCGGCGCCATCGATTTCGTGATGGCGACGGAGGGATTATCCTTTCCGGAGGCGGTGGAGCGCTTGGCGGCCGAGGTGGGTATGGAAGTACCCCGGTCCGCCCCAAGGGACCGGGATGCCGAGGCGCGGCGGAAAAGCCTCTATGACGTCACACAAATCGCGGCTGACTGGTTTGCGGGTCAGTTGATCGGTGTGGCCGGAAAGGGTGCGCGGGATTATCTGCAAGGGCGTGGCCTGACAAATGCAAGTATTGAACGTTTCCATCTGGGCTATGCGCCGGAGCAGCGGGATCTGATGAAGCGAACTCTGCTGTCCCGAGGCATCGAAGAGACGCAACTGATCGAGGCGGGATTGCTGATTGTCCCCGAGGATGGCGGCGACAGTTATGATCGGTTCCGCGACCGGCTGATGTTTCCCATCACCGATAACCGGGGCAAGATCGTGGCCTTTGGCGGCCGGGCACTCGGATCGCAACGGGCGAAGTATTTGAATTCGCCGGAAACGCCGATCTTTCACAAGGGCGATCTGTTGTACAATCTGCCCAATGCGCGCGGTTCGGCTCGAGATGAAGACCGACTGGTGCTGGTCGAAGGTTATATGGACGTCATCGCTTTGGATCAGGCCGGGCTGAAGTGCGCCGTGGCGCCCCTGGGTACGGCCCTGACCGAGGCGCAGATGACGGCGTCCTGGCGGCTGGTAGCCGAACCGGTGTTGTGTTTCGACGGCGATGCCGCGGGACAACGGGCCGCGCACCGCGCCGCGCTACGCGCCCTGCCGCTGTTGCAGCCGGGCCATTCCCTGCGCTTCATTGCGCTGCCGGCGGGGGAGGATCCCGATAGTCTGGTGCGCGCCAAGGGGGCGGCGGCGTTTCTGGATCTGTTGGCCGCCGCGGTGCCTTTGTCCGAGATGCTGTGGCGCATGCAGGTACAGGGCAAAAACCAGGAGACGCCGGAACAAAGGGCCGGCCTGCGCAAGGAATTGCGGGTTCTGGTGGGCGAAATTGCCGACAACACGGTGCGGGCCTATTATGGCGAACATTTCAAAGCCCGTTTGCAGGCCGCCTTCGGCCCCAGGCCCTCTGGTCCGTCACGTCACGGTGAGGGCCGGGGCTTTGCCCGTTTTGGCGGCGGCGCGCGCCGCGGCGGGCCGCTCTATTCGCCGCCGATCGCAGCTCAAAGCGGCCTGGGACGGGGTTGGAAAGCTGATACCTATCGTCGCGAACGCCTCTTAATCGCGGCTTTATTGAACCACCCGGACCTTGTTCACGAGGTATTTGAGGAGCTTGGCCAGTTGCATCTATCCAGTCCGGAGCTCGACAACATCCGCAAGTCAATAATGCAGCAAGCTTCATCCGACGCGCCCCTTGACCTTGCAGGTCTTCGTAACAATCTCAAGAGCAGTGGGAAGACGGATGCCAGTGCCAGGCTTATTGCGGAGTTGACGGGTCCAGGTATCGCGCAGCTAGATCCGTTCGTACGCCCGGACGCAGCGTTGGCGCGTGTTGTGCTGGTCTGGACGAATATTTTTCGATGGCACCGTCTAGAGGATATGCGCCACGATCTTAAGGCGGCGGAGGACGAATTCGGCCGTGATATGACGGATGAAAAGCAGGCGCGCTTTTTCGCACTTCAAAAAGCGGTTGACGCGGCAACGGCGGAAGCGACCAGTTTAGAGGAGACATAGTCGGTTTATGGCGTCTAAATCGAAAAATTTAATTTTGTGGCAATTAACATGTGGCATTTGTAAGGCGCCATGGGCTATGTAGCTGATATAATAGGCGCTGGGATTACGGATACTGTGGGCAAAAAACGATCTGCTCTGATAATTGGGTGGGTGGTGAATGGCAGCATTTATCCAGGCGCTGGTTTTGGGGCGGTGAATTTTTTGTGGCGGATATCGTGCCGGCGCTAGGCGCCGGGCATGAAAATAGGCGGATATTCATGGCGAAAGCACAGGCGGCGGAAAAGACAGAGCGGGAAGAAGGCGGCGATCGTCCCCTGATTGATTCCCAGGCCGAGGCGAACCTGAAAAAATTAATCGCGCAGGGCAAAGAGCGTGGTTACATCACATACGATGAACTGAACGAAGCATTGCCGCAGGAACAGGTCTCGTCCGAACAGATCGAGGACTTCATGACCCTGTTGTCGGAAATGGGCGTAAATCTGATTGAGGCCGATGACGCCGAGGAACAAGTCGCCAATGGTGCCACGGGCGATGACGATCCCGACGAGGTCGAAGCCATAGATACCCCTGATCCGGCGGCCAGTAAAAGCACGGAACTTGCCAAACCGGCCGAGAAAGCCACTGAGAGTTTGGAACGGACCGACGATCCGGTGCGCATGTACCTGCGTGAAATGGGTAGTGTGGAGTTGCTGTCCCGCGAAGGCGAGATCGCGATCGCCAAGCGGATCGAAGCTGGCCGTGAAGCGATGATCGCGGGTATCTGTGAAAGCCCGTTGACCATTCGCGCGGTGATCGAATGGCACGATATGTTGATGGCCGGCAATGTGCTGCTGCGCGACATCATTGACCTGGACGCGACCTATGGCGCCGGTCCCGACGGCAAAAAGAACGCCGGCATGGCCACGCATGCCAGTGGCGCAAACGGCGCCAATGGGGCCGCGGCGCCGACCAGAGGCGCAAACGGCAGCGTCGCCGCGGGCACGCCTGCTGGCGTAACCCCTATTTCAACCAATGGCGCGGCCCCGGCCGCCAATGATGGTAAGGCGAGAGGCGAAGACGCCGACAGTCTGGGCGATGGCGACGACGAGGAAGAGGATGACGCCACGGTGTCGCTTTCCGCGATGGAAGAGTCACTGAAGCCCGTGGTGATCGCGACTTTTGAAAAAATAGCAAAAGTCTACAAGCGCTTCAAAAAGGTACAGGATTTGCGGGTGGACGCCGCCCTGAAGCATCAGGAGCTGACAGATCAGCAGGAAAAACGTTATTTGAAGCTGCACGAGGAATTGATCCTGTTGGTTACCGGCGTGCACCTCAACAACAACCGGATCGAGGCATTGGTCGACCAGCTTTATGGTATCAACCGGCGCCTGATCGGGCTGGAGGGCCGGCTGTTGCGTTTGGCGGAGTCCCGCCGGGTCCCGCGGCTGGAATTCCTGAAGCATTATTCCGGCCATGAGACGGATCCACGCTGGATTTCCCGGGTGCGGCGCCTGAAAGGCAAGGGCTGGGGGGATTTCGCGACCAAGGACCGGGACGAGATCAAGAATATTCGCACCGGTATCTCCACGGTCGCCTCGGAAACCGGTCTGCCCATCCTCGAATACAAGCGCATTGTCGCGACGGTTCAAAAGGGTGAGCGCGAGGCGCGTCAGGCCAAGAAGGAAATGGTCGAGGCCAACCTGCGTCTGGTGATCTCCATTGCCAAGAAATACACCAATCGTGGCCTGCAATTCCTGGATCTGATCCAGGAAGGTAACATCGGCCTGATGAAAGCAGTGGATAAATTCGAGTACCGCCGGGGTTATAAATTCTCCACCTACGCCACCTGGTGGATCCGTCAGGCGATTACCCGGTCCATCGCCGATCAGGCCCGCACCATTCGAATTCCGGTGCATATGATCGAAACCATCAACAAGCTGGTGCGCACCTCGCGCCAGATGCTGCACGAAATCGGCCGCGAGCCGACGCCGGAGGAAATGGCGGAAAAGCTGGGCATGCCCTTGGAAAAGGTCCGCAAGGTGATGAAAATCGCCAAGGAACCTATTTCCCTGGAAACGCCCATTGGCGACGAGGAAGATTCCCACCTGGGCGATTTCATCGAGGACAAGAATGCGATCCTGCCCGTGGATGCGGCGATCCATTCGAATCTGCGCGAAACCACGACCCGGGTGCTGGCCTCGTTGACCCCGCGCGAAGAACGGGTGCTGCGCATGCGCTTTGGCATCGGCATGAACACCGATCACACCTTGGAAGAAGTAGGCCAGCAATTCTCGGTCACCCGGGAACGCATCCGCCAGATTGAGGCCAAGGCGCTGCGCAAGTTGAAACATCCCTCCCGCTCGCGCAAATTGCGCAGTTTCCTGGATACCTAGGGACAATTCGGCATTTGTGCGGCAGCCCGGCATTGAAAGATTGAAATGTCGGGGCGGCGCCACTAGAAATGGCGTTCAGGGCCCGTAGCTCAGTTGGTTAGAGCCGGCCGCTCATAACGGTCTGGTCGCTGGTTCGAGTCCAGCCGGGCCCACCACCCACCCTCACATGTTTAGAAATATCAGGGCGGTTTCGCCGCCACCGGCGATATACCCGGATTGACGGACTTAATTTAGCTACGTGGCGCGACCGGCCGACATGATTTTCGGCTGATTATCGTTCGTTTTATGACGTCTCGCAGGCTTAGGCCACCATTTTGCCCTCACCGAGAAGACATGAAACGCCAATGTCGTGCCGCGTAGGCGGACGGATGGCGTCAGACCCCATTATTCCGAGCCTGAAGGTTCGGTTTTACCCAGATAGACCAGCCTACGCATCAAGCCCGCATAATGTCGCCGCTTGGAAGTGGAGGCCATCATGAAGACGCCGATGATTTTGTTGGCTGGATCAATCCAAAATGAAGTACCACCATAACCCGACCAAAACACAGTACCCAATGGCGCGGGAAAATTGCTGGTCTTGTCGATTTTTGTCGTAGAGACGGCAAAACCGTATCCGAAGCCCCACCCTTTGCCGTTCCAGATATATTTACCAGGCTGAATATTCCGCCGCGCGAGATGATCTTGCATCATCAAATTGACGGTTTTCTCCTTCAGAATACGTTTTCCATCAAGCTCGCCACCGTTCAGCAACGCCTGGCTAAAGCGATAATAGTCCAGCGCGGAAGACAGCAATTGTTCTCCCCCCGGCAATGTCGGATTTTCTTGCACAACTCCGCCTCCCGCCAGCAGTTTGGCGCGACCGTTGCGGGTGCCAAAGCCAATGCCTTGCATGCCCAGAGGCTGAAAGATCTCTCTTTCTAGAAAATCGTCCAGCTTCAGTCCGGACGCGACTTCCACCACCCGGGCCAACACGTCAATTGACCGGCTATACTCCCAGTATTCGCCAGGATGATGTTCCAACGGCAGCCTGGCAATCACATCCGCAAGTTCCGCCAAATCTTTTGTGCAACCAAAGCAGACGCTCTGGTAGGCTGAGCGGACCGGACCGTCGCCAAAAAACCCATAGGTGAGACCAGAGGTGTGCTGGATCAAATCTTCGATCAGTATTGGCCGCTTCGCTGGTTCCTCTTTGCCATCATCATCCAGCACGCGCATCTTGCTGAAGGCGGGAAGGTATTTCGAGAGCGGGTCGTCGAGCCTCAGTTTTTCACGCTCCACCAATATCATGGCGGCAGTGGTAACAATGGGTTTGACCATTGAGTAAAGCCGGAAAACCGATGCCTTGGTCAATTTTCCCGGCGCGGGCCCCTTGCGGTCACCAAAGGCTTCATGGAGGACGATTTTGCCATCGCGGGCAAGAATGAAAACCGCGCCCGGTAGTTCCCGTTTTTCAACCGCTTGGCTAAGGATTATGCGTATTTGATCGCGTCCAGCCTGGGAAAAACCAGGTATGTTTTCCGCCCTTACCGAAAGGGCGCAGAGACAAACAGGAAGAACAAGGCCGAGGACTCGCAAAAAGGTCTGCCCTACCAATGCATTATCTCCTCGGCATGAAGCTTTCGAAATCCCTCGAACAACTTCTGGCTCGTCAATGGCCGTACCATTGGTGCGGACCGGTTTCGCCGCTGTTGACTTACTCCGCTGCGACGGGCGCGGTTTCCGGTGTTGGCAGGCGTCTTGGCAGGATTGTCACGGCGACGAGTATCACCACGGCGGCGCCGGCAAGAATACGGAATAAAGTGTCAAAGCCCCAGTTCTGGTACACAAAAGCGATAAACGGCAAAGACACCGCCAAGACGGAGAAGCTCACGACATAACGAACGCCATAAATGCGGGCCCGATAAGCGCCGCTGGCGGTCTTGCCGATCATGTAATCGTTGATGGGAATTTGGCCAAATGCGCCCAGCATGAAACCCAGCGCCACCGCGAACGCAATCCCGTCCGTTAAACCCGGCATCGCTGAAAAGAAGATCAACTGTATCGCCGCAACAACCATGAACACGACGCGTGGGCCGAAGCGATCGAGCATACTGCCGACCACAAGCTGAGCGATCGAGGCTACCGCGAAAACGATGAAAGCCAGTGAACCGATCATCGTCGCCATATCTCCCTGGCCAGCGACGGCCATGCGATCGGTCCAATGGATCAATTGCGCTGCAAGCCCTTGCAGGCGTTCGTCAAAAATTTTCGGCAACGCGAAAGTCGTCGCTTGGAAGATCACCGAGGAGACGGCAGTCGTCAGAAATATGATCGCCGAGACCCTTATCAATAGAGCGCGGTAGGATGACGATGCCTTCACTTCCACTTCGCGGGTTGCCGCATTTGCCGCATTCCGTTCAGCGTGAACACTCTTCCAACGCAACGCCATGTAAGCAAGCCCCATGCCGATGGAAAAGATGCCAGGAAGAATAAACGCCATGCGCCAGCCGCCATTGTCGATCATGTATCCGGTGATGAGCGCTGCGCAGGCGACCCCCAGATTACCCCAGACACCGTTGGTGGCAATCCGCATCCCCGTGTTACGCCATTTCGTGGTGACAATGGCGAGGCCGACAGGGTGATAGATCGCCGCAAACACTCCAATAATGAATAAGCCGGCGCCGATTTGCAACGGCGTCTGGGCGAAACCCGTGGCGATGGCTGTAATGCCAATGCCAATGAAAAATACGCACATCATCCCATCACGGCTCCATTTATCAGCGAGCCAACCGGCGGGGAGAGAGAAGACACCAAAGGCGAAAAAACCGGGCGTTGCATAGGCCAAAAGTTCAGCGTAGCTGATCCCCCATTCCCTGTATAACGCCAAAGCCGCGACGGTCGCGAACGTCAACATGAACAAGTGGTCAAGAAAGTGGCCGATATTCAATAACAGGAAATGCAATCGATCCCGGTTCATCAGTGTGGCATCCTCTAGCTGGCCGCGCCTATCTCAGTAAACCACGCAAGGCGCGCGCAAATTCATCCTATTCAAAATACGCTTGGCGAAAATGCGATGTCATGCCAATTTTCATCGAAATTGTGCCAGAATGAATTCCTGTTTGGGGGCGCGGATAACATGGCTGTCCACGAAATGCGCAGTACTGATCCTCTGGATTATCAGGATTTGCCCCAATCGATCGGGGTAATGTCCAAAGAATTCGTCGATGGGTTTGTAATTCCACCGCATGTACACGCGCGAGATCAACTGCTCTATGCGACAAGCGGGATTATGCGATTGCGAACTGAACAGGCAGCCTGGATCGTGCCTCGGGGCAGTGCAATCTACATTCCCGCTGGAAACCGTCACGCCGTCAGTATGCATGGTAGTGTTGAAATGCGCACATTGTATATTGATAAGAAGGCAACCGATGACGGGCCCCGTATCTTATGTGTTGTTGCGGTTTCCAATTTATTACGTGAATTGATCCTGGCCCTGAGCGAAGAACCGATCGCCTATGATCCGGACGGTCGTGGTGGTCTGATTGCCCAAATGCTGGGACTGGAAATTGGCCGCGCCCGTGCGCTATCTTTAAATGTCCCATTGCCGAAGGATGCCAGGCTACAGCGGCTATGTGCGGAACTTCTTGCCGACCCCTCGGACCGCAGGACGCTGGATGCCTGGTCCGAGGTCGCCGGCGCCTCGACACGCACACTGGCCCGATTGTTCGAGCACGATCTGGGAATGAGTTTCAACCGATGGCGACAGCGTATCCGGTTTCACAATGCGCTTGAGGCGCTGTCATGCGGCGTACCCATTTCCCGTGTCGCGCAACAGCACGGTTATCGAAGCGCCAGCGCCTTCTCTGCCGCCTTCAGTAAAGTGATGGGCGTGCCGCCGTCCAAAGTATCGACTGACCGGTAGATATTCCCATAGAAGAATTTCCGCCGAATGTCTGATCCCGGCGCCTCGATGAATAACGAAACTAGGCCATTTTCGATATTCA
>JAQBYC010000137.1 GCA_027623205.1 Pseudomonadota bacterium
TCACCCGCCAGCCAGTTGAACCGTGGCGTCCGCTTAGTTTTTTTATTTGTTTATATTGACTTGCGGAAATTTTAGGTTATCAACTCGTTTGTTAGTGTCTAAGAATTTTGGAACGGGAAAAGGCTTGGCGAACCACTTTGGCGGTTGCGCCCGCTTTCGCGTGGGATTGTCCGCTGGTTTTTCCACTGGGAATTAGTGGCCGGAGCGATCCACGGATGGAGCCGTTCACACGTCCCGCACCGGTTGGGTTTACCATAGGGTACGCTGGCGGGCGCGCCGATAAGGACGCCACTTGGGACACTATTTGGCACTAGGGTTAATTGGCGTCTGACGGGCGCCGTGGTCGAAGCATGAGGAAGACGCATGTCACTGACATTTACTGGTCGTAAACGCATCCGCAAATCATTTGGACGCATCGCAGAAGTGGCGGCGATGCCTAATTTGATTGAGGTGCAGAAAAGCTCGTACGACAAATTCCTGCAGGCCGACATTGCAGAGGCAGACAGGGGTGACACCGGCATGAACGGCGTTTTCCTGTCGGTCTTCCCGATCAAGGATTTTGCCGAAACGGCAGAATTGCATTACGTCAAATTCAATTTGGAAGACCCGAAGTACGATGTCGAGGAATGCCAACAGCGAGGCATGACCTATGCCGCGCCGTTGAAGGTGACCCTGCGTCTGATCGTGTTTGAAGTGGACGAGGATACCCAGGCCAAGTCGGTTCTGGATATCAAGGAACAGGAAGTCTACATGGGCGATATGCCGTTGATGACCAAAAACGGCACATTCGTCGTTAACGGCACAGAACGGGTGATCGTTTCGCAGATGCATCGTTCGCCGGGGGTATTTTTTGATCACGACAAGGGCAAGACCCATTCCTCGGGCAAGTTCCTGTTCGCGGCCCGGATCATCCCTTACCGCGGCTCGTGGCTGGATTTTGAATTCGATGGCAAGGATATTGTTTTTGTCCGCATCGACCGTCGCCGCAAACTGCCCGTGACCACATTGTTGCAGGGCATTGGTCTCGGCGGCGAAGAGATCCTGAATTATTTCTACCGCACGATTGATTATAAATATGATGCCAAGAAGGGTGGCTGGCGTACCGGGTTTGATCCGGAGCGCCTGCGCGGCCTGCGTGCCGTGCGCGACCTGATCAATGCCAAGAATGGTGATGTGGTGGTCGAAGCCGGGGAAAAGATCACCCCGCGCCGGACCCGCAAGCTGATCGAGGACGGCGTCAAGGAACTTTTGGTTGCCGATGAAGATCTGGTCGGCCGCTATATCGCCGTGGATATGGTGGACGAAAATACCGGATTGGTGTTGGCCGAAGCCGGCGAAGAGTTGACCGAGGAATTGGTTGCCGCCCTGCGGGAAGCCGCGGTGAAAACGATCCCGACCCTGGACATCGATCATGTGACCGTGGGGGCTTACATTCGCAACACCCTGGTGGCGGACAAGAATTCCAACCGGGAGCAGGCGTTGATCGACATTTACCGGGTCATGCGGCCGGGCGAACCGCCGACGGTGGAAGCGGCCCAAAATCTGTTCAATTCCATGTTCTTCGATTCTGAGCGTTATGATCTGTCCGCCGTTGGCCGGGTGAAGTTGAATGCGCGCCTGGGCCTTGATGTGGAAGACACGATGCGGGTCTTGCGGGTCGAAGACATCATGGCCGTGGTCAAGACCCTTGTGGACTTGAAAGATGGCCGTGGCGATATCGATGACATCGATCATCTGGGCAATCGCCGGGTCCGCTCGGTCGGTGAATTGATGGAAAATCAATACCGCATTGGCTTGCTGCGCATGGAACGTGCGATCCGGGAACGGATGAGTTCGGTCGAGATCGATTCCGTGATGCCTCATGATCTGATCAACGCCAAGCCTGCGGCGGCGGCGGTGCGGGAATTCTTTGGCTCTTCCCAACTCAGCCAATTCATGGATCAGACGAATCCCTTGTCCGAAATCACCCACAAGCGGCGCTTGTCCGCTCTTGGTCCGGGTGGTTTGACGCGGGAGCGGGCCGGCTTCGAAGTGCGCGATGTGCATCCCACCCATTACGGCCGAATTTGCCCGATCGAGACGCCGGAAGGGCCGAATATCGGTCTGATCAACTCGCTGGCGACCTATGCCCGCATCAATCGATACGGCTTCATCGAAACCCCCTACCGCAGCGTCACGAACGGTCGGGTAGGGGAAGAGGTGATCTACCTTTCGGCTATGGAAGAAGGCAAATACACCATTGCCCAGGCCAACGCCGAACTTGATAAACGCGGTCGCTTCACGGACGATCTGATCAGTTGCCGGGTTGGCGACGACTTCCAGATGACGGCGCCTGAAAAAATCGAATATATGGATGTTTCGCCCAAACAACTGGTTTCCGTAGCTGCCGCGTTGATTCCATTCCTGGAAAATGATGATGCCAACCGGGCTTTGATGGGCTCGAACATGCAGCGTCAGGCGGTGCCCCTTTTGCAAGCCGAGGCGCCTCTGGTTGGCACGGGCATGGAAGAGGTCGTGGCCCGGGATTCCGGTGTCTCCATCGTCGCCCGGCGCACCGGTGTGGTCGATCAGATCGACGCTACCCGTATCGTGATCCGGGCATCGGATGAGACCGATCTGTCAATCAGTGGCGTCGATATTTACAATCTTTTAAAGTTCCAGCGCTCAAACCAGAATACCTGCATTAATCAACGGCCCCTGGTGGTGGTCGGAGATGAAGTTACGGCGGGCGATATCATCGCGGACGGTCCATCGACCGAGCTGGGTGAACTGGCCCTGGGCCGGAATGTCCTGGTCGCCTTCATGCCTTGGATGGGTTATAATTTCGAAGATTCCATCCTGATCTCGGAACGCATCGTCCGTGACGATGTCTTTACCTCGATCCATATCGAGGAGTTCGAAGTCATGGCCCGGGACACCAAATTGGGGCCAGAGGAGATTACCCGGGATATCCCGAACGTGGGCGAGGAAGCCCTGCGCAATCTGGATGAAGCCGGCATTGTATATATCGGTGCGGAAGTGCAGCCGGGCGACATTCTCTGTGGCAAGATTACCCCTAAGGGGGAAAGCCCGATCACCCCGGAAGAGAAACTATTACGCGCGATCTTTGGCGAAAAGGCGTCGGATGTGCGTGATACCTCGCTGAAACTGCCGCCGGGCGTAGCGGGCACCGTCGTGGAGGTGCGGGTTTTTTCGCGGCATGGCGTGGATAAGGACGAGCGCGCTCTGGCCATCGAACGGGATGAGATCGAGCGTCTGGCCAAGGATCGGGACGACGAACTGGCGATCCTTGAACGCAATACCTATTCCCGTCTGCACGAATTCCTGGTGGGCAAGACGGCCTCGGGTGGTCCCAAAGCCGTGAAGCCGGAGACCCGCATCAAGGAAGAGCTTTTGGCGGAGTTGACCCGCGGTCAATGGTGGCAGATTACCCTGTCCAACCAAAAAGCCATGGATGAAATTGAACAGTTAAACAAACAGTTCGATCTGGCGCGGAAAGAACTGGAAGACCGCTTCGAGAACAAGCTGGATAAGTTGCAGCGCGGTGACGAGTTGTTGCCTGGCGTGATGCAAATGGTGAAGGTATTCGTCGCGGTGAAGCGTAAATTGCAGCCTGGCGACAAGATGGCCGGACGGCACGGCAACAAGGGCGTGATTTCCAACATCGTACCGATTGAGGATATGCCTTATCTTGAGGATGGTACGCACGTGGACATCGTGCTCAACCCCCTTGGGGTGCCTAGCCGCATGAATGTGGGGCAAATCCTGGAAACCCATTTGGGGTGGGCCTCGGCCGGTCTTGGCCTGCAGATCGGCGAACTTGTCGACAATGTCCGCCGGGGTGGCAAGCAGGACGACCTTAAGAAGCATCTGAAAGTAATTTATGGCGATAACCAGTACAAGGACACCATTGCCGACCTGACGGACGAGCAGATGCTGGAATTGGGCGACAATCTGCGCCGTGGCGTGCCCATGGCGACGCCGGTGTTCGATGGTGCGCATGAGCCAGACATCAACGCGATGCTTACTCTGGCGGGGCTGGATAGTTCCGGCCAATCTACCCTGTACGATGGCCGCACGGGCGAGGCTTTCAAGCGCCAGGTAACGGTCGGCTACATCTATATGTTGAAATTGCACCATCTGGTGGACGACAAAATTCATGCCCGTTCCATTGGCCCCTATAGTCTGGTGACCCAGCAGCCGTTGGGTGGCAAGGCGCAATTTGGCGGCCAACGGTTTGGCGAAATGGAGGTCTGGGCCCTGCAAGCCTATGGTGCCGCTTATACCTTGCAGGAAATGCTGACGGTGAAGTCGGACGATGTAGCCGGCCGCACCAAGGTCTACGAGGCCATCGTGCGCGGTGACGATGCGTTCGAGGCGGGCATCCCGGAATCCTTCAACGTGTTGGTGAAGGAAATGCGCTCGCTGTGCCTGAATGTAGAGTTGTCGCAAAAGAGTAGCTAAGGGCAATTTTCAATTGGCTTGAGTCGCTGATTCGACCCAAGTATTGGATATTATTGCTTTATTTTAAAGATCTAAGCGCGTTTGTATTGAATCCGCTTTGGGCCTTCGCCGCCCGCCGCTTTGGTGTCACTAGGCAGCCCGCTATCCGGGCCGCCATTAATGGGAGATGGACCCCATGAACGAACTGATGAGAATATTTGGCCCGGCCACCACTTCGGCCGCCGACAACTTTGATCAGATCAAGATTTCTATCGCCAGCCCAGACCGCATCCGGTCCTGGTCGTTCGGTGAAATCAAGAAACCGGAAACCATCAACTACCGGACCTTCAAGCCCGAGCGTGATGGTCTGTTTTGCGCCCGGATCTTTGGCCCGATCAAAGATTACGAATGCCTGTGCGGCAAGTACAAGCGCATGAAGTTCAAGGGCATTGTTTGCGAAAAATGCGGCGTCGAAGTCACCCTGTCCAAGGTGCGTCGCGAACGGATGGGCCATATCGAACTGGCCTCGCCGGTGGCCCATATCTGGTTCTTGAAGTCACTGCCTTCGCGCATCGGCCTGCTGCTCGACATGACCCTACGAGATTTGGAGCGCGTGCTGTATTTCGAGCATTACGTGGTGGTCGAACCGGGTCTGACACCGTTGGAGCATCAACAGCTTTTGACCGAAGAGGAATTTCTCGACGCGCAGGACGAGTATGGCGAGGACGCTTTCTCCGCTGGGATTGGTGCCGAGGCGATCAAAGAGGTGCTTTCCACCATCGATCTGGAGGGCGAACGCGTCAAGTTACGGCAGGAACTGGCGGAAACCACATCTGAGTTGAAGCCCAAAAAAATCGTCAAGCGTTTGAAGTTGATTGATGCCTTCATCGAGTCCGGCAATCGCCCGGAATGGATGATACTCGAAGTCGTGCCGGTGATCCCGCCGGAGCTGCGCCCCTTGGTGCCCTTGGACGGCGGCCGTTTTGCGACGTCCGATTTGAACGATCTGTACCGCAGGGTGATTAATCGCAATAACCGCCTGAAGCGTCTGATCGAACTGAAGGCGCCGGACATTATTGTCCGCAACGAAAAGCGCATGTTGCAGGAATCCGTGGATGCGTTATTCGACAACGGTCGACGTGGCCGGGTCATCACCGGCGCCAATAAGCGGCCCCTGAAATCCCTGGCTGATATGTTGAAAGGCAAGCAGGGCCGCTTCCGGCAGAACCTGCTGGGTAAACGCGTGGATTATTCCGGCCGTTCGGTCATCGTGGTCGGGCCGGAATTGAAATTGCATCAATGCGGATTGCCGAAAAAAATGGCGCTGGAGCTGTTCAAGCCGTTCATCTTTTCCAATCTGGAAGTCGATGGTACGGCGGCCACCTTGAAAATGGCCAAGAAGCTGGTGGAAAAGGAACGACCGGAAGTTTGGGATATTCTGGACCGGGTGATACGCGAGCATCCAATTATGTTGAACCGGGCCCCGACCCTGCATCGCCTTGGCATTCAGGCGTTTGAACCGGTGCTGGTGGAAGGCAAGGCCATTCAACTGCATCCGCTGGTTTGCGCCGCTTTCAATGCCGACTTTGACGGCGACCAGATGGCCGTGCATGTACCCCTGAGCCTGGAAGCGCAGCTAGAGGCGCGGGTTCTGATGATGTCCACCAACAACATTCTCAGTCCCGCCAATGGTAAACCGATTATCGTGCCCAGTCAGGACATCGTTCTGGGCATCTACTACCTGACCATGGAGGTGCCGACCGGTCCGGGCGAGGGCATGGCCTTTGCCGATGTGGCAGAGATTGAGATGGCTTTGGACGCCGGCATGATCAACCTGCATTCCAAGATCCGTGCCCGCTATGATACGGTGGATAAAGACAACGAACCGGTTACCCTGTTACTGGAGACCACCGCCGGTCGCATGTTGATCGCGAACATTTTGCCGCGCCATCCCCTGGTTCCTTTCAGTCTGGTCAATCGTCTGCTGACCAAGAAGGAAATCAGCCAGGTGATCGAAGAAATTTATCGTCACTGCGGTCAGAAGGACACAGTGATGTTTGCCGACAGGTTGATGCAGTTGGGCTTTCGTCACGCTTGCCTGGCCGGTATTTCCTTCGGTAAGGATGACATGGTCGTGCCGGACAGCAAGGAAGGCCTGGTCGATAAAACCAGCAATCTGGTCAAGGAATACGAACAGCAGTATCAGGACGGCTTGATCACCCAGGGTGAGAAGTACAACAAGGTGATCGATGCCTGGGCCACATGCACCGACGAAGTGGCGGCTGAGATGATGAAATTGATCTCGTCCATGGGACAGGAAGACGGCAACATCAACTCGATCTGGATGATGGCCGATTCCGGCGCCCGCGGGTCAGCCGCGCAGATGAAACAATTGGCCGGCATGCGCGGCCTGATGGCCAAGCCCTCGGGCGAAATCATTGAAACGCCGATTATCTCAAACTTCAAGGAAGGCTTGTCGGTGCTGGAGTATTTCAACTCCACCCATGGCGCACGTAAGGGACTGGCCGATACCGCGCTGAAGACGGCGAACTCCGGCTATTTAACCCGCCGCTTGGTGGATGTGGCGCAGGATTGCACCATTGTCGAACACGATTGCCATACTGAAAGTGGCATCACCATCAAGGAAGTCATTGAAGGTGGCGACGTGGTGTCCTCGCTGTCCGAACGGGTCCTTGGACGGACAGCGGCAGTGGATGTGGTTGAACCGGTCAGCAACAAAGTGCTGGTTACTGGTGGCACCATGATCCAGGAAGCCGAGGCGGAGAGCCTGGAACAGGCCGGGATTCAATCTCTGCTAATTCGCTCGGTCCTGACTTGCGAAAGCCAGGCCGGTGTTTGCGGCAAATGCTATGGGCGGGATCTGGGGCGAGGCACAACCGTCAACGTAGGTGAGGCGATCGGCGTGATTGCGGCCCAGTCCATCGGCGAACCGGGTACCCAACTGACCATGCGGACCTTCCACATTGGCGGCACCGCACAAGTTGCCAACCAATCCTCGATCGAAGCGTCTTACGATGCCAGGGTGCATATTGAAAATCGTGACACGCTGACCGATTCAACAAACCGGCTGGTCGCCATGGGCCGGGCCATGGAACTGGTATTGATTGATGCCAACGACCGAGAGCGGGCCCGCTATCGCATTCCTTATGGTGCCCGGTTGCTGGTTGACGAAGGCGATCAGGTGGCCAAAGGGGACAAGCTGGCCGAATGGGATCCCTATACCCGGCCGATCATGACGGAACGGGACGGCCTGGTAAACTACCGCGATTTGGTCGAAGGCATGACCATGCGGGAGGAAACCGATGAAGCCACCGGCATCTCCTATTGGGTGGTGGTGGACCACCGTGGAAGCAAGAAGGATTCCGAATTGCGGCCGCGCATCACCTTGCGTGACAAGAAAGGTGCAGTCGTCACGCTACCGAACGATATGGAAGCGCGTTACTTCCTCCCGCCCGACTCTATTTTGTCGGTCGAGGATGGCAGCGAGGTTCATGCCGGCGATGTGCTGGCGCGTATTCCCATGGCCTCTGCGCGTACGCGCGATATCACCGGTGGCCTGCCGCGGGTTGCCGAACTGTTCGAAGCCCGGCGTCCAAAGGACCATGCGATCATTGCCGAAAGCGATGGTTACGTGGAATTCGGCCGCGACTACAAAACCAAGCGCCGCATCATTGTCCGTAGCGAAGACGAAAGCGTGGAGTCAACGGAGTATCTGGTGCCAAAGGGCCGTCACATTACGGTCCAGGAAGGCGATTTTATCCGCAAGGGCGAGTATCTGCTGGATGGCAATCCAGCGCCGCACGATATCCTGAAAGTGCAGGGCATCGAAGCGCTGGCGGCTTATTTGGTCAGCGAAATTCAGGAGGTCTACCGGCTACAGGGCGTGCGGATCAACGATAAGCATATCGAAGTGATCGTACGTCAGATGTTGCAGAAGGTGGAAATCGAAGATGGTGGTGAGACGACCTTCCTTAAAGGCGAGCAGGTTGACCGGGTGGAACTGGATGAAGTAAACGCCCGCGATGTCGCCGAAGGGCGCAAGCCGGCGACGGCAAGCCCGGTGCTGTTGGGCATTACCAAGGCCTCGTTGCAGACTCATTCATTCATTTCCGCGGCATCGTTCCAGGAAACCACGCGGGTGTTGACGGAGGCGGCCGTGGTCGGCAAGGCGGATGGCCTTGTCGGCTTGAAGGAAAATGTCATCGTTGGCCGGTTGATCCCAGCCGGCACGGGCGCCCAATTAAACCAGTTTCGTCGGATTGCCCAGGCGCGGGATGCCGAGATTGAAGACGCGCAGGCGATGGTGTTGCCGGAGGCCGAAGAGGTGGGGGCCGCGGCGGGCGACGACTAGAGCAATTTTCAATTGCTCTAGTCTTAAGTGTCTGAGCATGTTTCGAAGAAACGTGCTCTCGGCTCGCCGGCTGCCGTTTTCAGAAAATGACGGTCGGTGCCGGCGGCATGCCGGCGCCAGCTTTCTCCCGGCGCATGCGTTATGGTTGTAAAATGGCGTAATATTGCCATTCCCAGATGTTTGTTGCGGTGCAAAAAAGACCGAAAGATAGGTAAATTATCAGTTGACGTGGTGGGGGCGTATCCATAGTATCCGCCCACCATTCCGTCGCAGGTGGTAGCCGATAATTTGCGATGGCACGGCGCTTTATATGTCGTGGCATTAGCGGCTAAACACTGTGGCAGGTACTAAGGAAGATATCGCCGACGGGGCAGAAATTCCGGGCCGGTATGGCCTGGGCGGGGCCGGATATTCTGGCTGACCGCCTTGTCGCGCAGAAAACTTGGCCGGATTTAGTTTGGCCGAAATTGTTATGTCTTTCTGTTTAGTTTGCTAACCAGATATTAGGTATAAGGACCGATAGCGCATGCCGACGATCAACCAATTGATCCGCAATCCACGGCAGAAGCCGAAAAGCCGCAATAAGGTACCGGCCCTCGAGGCCTGCCCGCAAAAACGCGGCGTTTGCACGCGAGTCTATACGACCACGCCGAAGAAGCCGAACTCCGCACTGCGCAAAGTGGCGCGTGTGCGCCTGACGAATGGGTTCGAGGTCACTTCCTATATTCCTGGTGAGGGCCACAACCTGCAAGAACATTCCGTGGTGATGATCCGCGGCGGCCGGGTCAAGGATTTGCCCGGTGTGCGCTATCACATTATTCGCGGCGTGCTTGATACCCAGGGCGTCAAGGATCGGCGCCAACGCCGATCCAAATACGGCGCCAAGCGGCCGAAGTAGGGGAGAGGCGACATGTCACGTCGACATCGTGCGGTAAAACGCGAAATTCTGCCCGACGCCAAATATGGCGACCGGGTGCTGACCAAATTCATGAACAGCCTGATGGTTCACGGGAAAAAATCGATCGCCGAGACGATTCTGTATGGCGCTCTGGACCGGGTCGAGGAAAAGGCTCGCCAGGATCCGGTGCAGGTTTTTCATCAAGCGCTGGAAAATGTGAAACCGGCAATTGAAGTGCGTTCGCGGCGGGTTGGTGGCGCTACCTATCAGGTGCCCGTTGAAGTGCGGACCGACCGCAGTCAAGCGCTGGCCATCCGCTGGTTGATAAACGCCGCGCGGGGCCGTTCGGAAAACACCATGGTCGAGCGTTTGTCGGGCGAGTTTCTCGACGCCTCGAATGCGCGTGGGACGTCTGTTAAGAAGCGGGAAGATACCCACCGCATGGCCGAGGCCAACCGTGCCTTCTCTCATTATCGTTGGTAGAGCTGCAGCAAGGATAGTTTGAGCATGGCCCGCGAAACATCACTCGACCGCTACCGCAACATCGGAATCATGGCGCATATTGACGCCGGCAAGACGACGACGACGGAGCGCATCCTGTTTTACACGGGCCGTAGTCACCGTATCGGCGAAGTCCATGATGGTGCCGCGACCATGGATTGGATGGAGCAGGAACAGGAACGCGGCATTACCATTACCTCTGCCGCTACAACCTGTTATTGGCGCGACCATCGCATCAACATCATTGATACCCCGGGGCACGTAGACTTCACCATCGAGGTGGAACGCTCTCTGCGGGTGCTGGATGGCGCGGTGGCGGTATTTGATTCCGTGGCTGGCGTAGAACCGCAGTCCGAAACCGTGTGGCGCCAGGCCGATAAATACAACGTGCCCCGGATCTGCTTCATTAACAAGATGGACCGAACCGGCGCGGATTTTTACCGTTGCGTGGATATGATCGTGGATCGCCTTGGGGCTGTGCCGTTGGTGCTGCAATTGCCGGTCGGTTCGGAAGCCGAATTTGCTGGCGTGGTTGACCTGTTGAACGACCGGGCAATCATCTGGCAGAATGAAGACCTGGGCGCGGCATTTGATTTTACGGAAATCCCCGAAGGTCTTCGGGTACAGGCTGCGGACTACCGCGCCCGTTTAATTGAAGCGGCAGTGGAGCAGGACGACGATGCTCTTGAGGCCTATCTCGACGGCGCTGAACCGGATCTGGAAACTTTGCAGCGATGCATCCGCAAGGGCACGCTGGCCGGCGACTTCATTCCGGTACTTTGCGGCAGCGCCTTCAAGAACAAAGGCGTGCAGCCCCTTTTGGATGCGGTGGTCGACTATCTACCCGCGCCGACGGATCTGGCAGCTATCGTCGGCACGCATCCTGATACCGAAGCGAAAGTCATACGGAATTCGAGCGATAACGAAGCCTTTGCCGCCCTTGCCTTTAAGGTCATGACCGATCCCTTCGTGGGAACCTTGACATTCGTTCGGGTCTATTCCGGCGTATTGGAAAGCGGCAGTACACTATTGAACAGTGTCAAGGGCAGCCGAGAACGCATTGGCCGCATGCTGTTAATGCATGCCAATAGCCGTGAAGATGTGAAAGAGGCCCGGGCCGGAGACATCCTGGCATTATGTGGCCTTAAAAATACCACTACCGGTGACACGCTTTGCGATCCATCAAAAGTGGTAACCTTAGAGCGCATGGAGTTTCCCGATCCGGTCATCGAAGTGGCGGTGGAGCCAAAGACCAAACAGGATCAGGAAAAGATGGGCACTGCACTCAAACGCCTGTCAGACGAGGATCCTTCGTTTCGGGTTTCTACCGATATGGAAAGCGGACAGACCATCATCAAGGGCATGGGCGAATTGCATCTTGAAATTCTGGTTGACCGCATGAAGCGTGAATTCAAGGTCGACGCCAACGTGGGTGCCCCCCAGGTGGCCTACCGCGAGACCATTGGCAAGGCAGCTGAAATCGATTACACGCACAAGAAACAAACTGGCGGTTCGGGCCAGTTTGCGCGAATCAAGCTGACGGTGGAGCCAGGCGAACCCGGTTCCGGGCAAATTTTTGAAAGCAAGGTCGTCGGCGGCAACGTTCCGAAGGAATACATTCCGGGCGTGGACAAGGGTATCGCCGCCATCGCCGCCGGTGGTGTGCTGGCGGGCTTCCCCTTGATTGATTACAAAGTCACCTTGGTGGATGGCGCCTATCACGATGTGGATTCATCCGTGATGGCATTCGAAATCGCCGCCCGGTCCGCCTTCCGCGAGTTGGTGATGTCAGCCAAGCCGAAGTTGCTTGAGCCGATCATGCGGGTCGAAGTAGTGACACCTGAAGAATATGTCGGCGATGTGATGGGCGATTTGAATCGCCGTCGTGGCCATGTTACGGGCACCGAGATCCGGGGCAACGCACAGGTCATAAACGCCAAGGTGCCTTTGGCGAACATGTTTGGCTACGTCAACAATTTGCGCTCGGCCACCCAGGGACGGGCGCAATTTACGATGCATTTTGATCATTACGAGCAAGTACCGCAGGCGGTGTCGGATGAAGTCCGCGCCAAGCTTGCCTGATTGTGAAGGACTAAGCGAATGGGTAAGGCAAAATTTCAACGTACGAAGCCGCATTGCAACGTCGGCACGATTGGCCATGTTGACCA
>JAQBYC010000138.1 GCA_027623205.1 Pseudomonadota bacterium
CTCTATTCCGGGGAATGGCAGCACACTATAGGTGGTAGGTGTGGGTGAAAGGCGGATAGGCAAGGTTCATCGTCAACATTCCAAATATTTGATTTAATAAGGCAACATAACTTTTTTAGCTATTGCGTGAATAACATTAAAATATTAAAATCCCGCCCGCATTATAAATTTTGTGCATTTGCAATTATCTATATTTCTTGGAGGAACTGGTTGCATGGCTGAACAGGGTGCCGATCTTAGTGAACTACTGACGCTGACTGCCGATATTGTCGCATCCCATGTATCAAACAATGGTGTTCCGGTCAGCGAATTGCCACAATTGATTCAGCAAGTGTATGCAACATTGGCGGAACTAGGCAAGGAAGCCGTGCCAACATCTGAAAAGCTGCAACCGGCCGTGCCGATCCGCAAATCCATTACGCCAGACTTCATTATCTGTTTGGAAGACGGCAAAAAACTGAAAATGCTGAAGAGGCACTTAAAAACCGCCTATGACTTGACCCCTGATCAATACCGCGAACGCTGGGGGTTGGCGTCGGATTATCCGATGGTTGCCCCTAATTACGCCGAACAGCGGCGAGACTTGGCGAAGAAAATCGGCTTGGGTACTTCGCGAAGCCGTCGTAGCATTGTTTGACCGTGCCGCAATCTCGATGTTGCCCATTGCCGGCGATTAGTCGCTGATGCCAGGACAGATGGAACGGCTTTGTATCGAGCGCGGCCTGCGCATGACCGGGCAGCGCCGGATTGTCGCCAGGGTCCTGTCGGAAACGAACGATCACCCGGACGCTGAAGAAGTCTATCGCCTGGCCAGCAAACTAGACCCGAAGATATCCATCGCGACGGTATACCGCACCCTGCGCGTTTTTGAGGAGGCCGGTATTCTCCAGCGTCTGGAATTTGGTGACGGGCGGGCTCGTTTCGAACGTGCCGCAATCGAACACCACGATCATTTGATCGATACCAGTAGCGGCAAGGTGATTGAGTTCCAGAATGTGCAGTTGGAGGATTTGCAGGAGAAAATTGCCCATGATCTGGGTTATCGCCTGGTTGGCCACCGCATGGAATTATTTGGCTTGCCTTTGGCGGCGGAGGCTTCGGCAGGGGATAAGGATAGTGGCGGCGAGTGTTAGCTTTCGCCGATAGCTTGCGCCATAATCGTCGGCGTAAAAGCAAAAGGTTGACGACCGCCTGACTTCTTGACTATTTGACCCTGATTGATAGTGTTTTCCCTGATGACATAGTGTGGAGCGCGATAAGGGAATGAACCAACATCGCCAGTGCCAGGATCTAGTCCCGGCGCGCGAGCGCGAGAGTATTAACAGGCGCCTAAAAGAGCGCGGGTGTAGCCGCGGAATTTTGTGCGGTGATTTTTGTAACCGCGTTTGGCCTCCCTTGCCCCGAAAATTCCTTGGTTAAAAAGCTTTTTATTCGCACCTACGGGTGTCAGATGAACGTATATGATTCCGCCCGCATGGCGGATGTGTTGGCGCCTCTCGGCTATGTCCCGGTGGACGGGGCCGAGGATGCAGACATGATCATACTCAATACCTGCCACATCCGTGAAAAGGCGGCGGAGAAAGTGTATTCCGAACTAGGTCGTCTGCGCGACCTCAAACGGCAGCGGGCGATTGAGACTCCCGAGAGAAAAGGCCCCATGCTTGCCGTGGCGGGCTGTGTGGCCCAGGCGGAAGGGGCGGAAATGCTGGCGCGGGCGCCGTTCCTGGATATTGTCTTTGGCCCGCAAACCTATCATCGTCTGCCTGAGATGATCGCCCGGGCCGAACGCGCAGCAGGCCAAAGCGGTCTGGGCGGCGGCAAGGGCGCCGGAGTGCTGGACACGGAATTTCCGATCGTCGCGAAATTCGACCACCTGCCCAAAATCACCGCCAATTCCACCAATATGGGCGGGGCTGGATTCTCGTCCTTTTTGACCATTCAGGAAGGCTGTGACAAATTCTGCACCTTCTGTGTCGTGCCATATACCAGGGGTATGGAATTTTCCCGGCCCGGCAAGGCAATTCTAGCGGAATGCCGGGAGTTGATTGATGCCGGCGTGCGTGAGGTCACCCTGTTGGGCCAAAACGTCAATGCCTATCATGGCGGCGCGCCAGATGGCGGGAGTTGGGATTTGGCCGAGTTGATTTGGCAATTGGCCGCGATCGAAGGACTGGCAAGGATCCGCTACACCACATCCCACCCCCGCGACATGAACGAGAGGCTCTATGCCGTCCATGAAGATTGCGGCAAGCTGATGCCTTATATGCATTTGCCGGCGCAATCGGGATCGGATCGCATTCTGGCGGCGATGAATCGTGGCTATACGATCGCCGAATACAAAACCAGTATAGAACGGCTGCGCCGCGCGCGGCCAGATATTGCCTTATCCGGCGATTTTATCGTCGGGTTCCCGGGCGAAAGCGAGGCGGATTTCGAGGCCACCATGGAACTGGTCCGCACAGTCAATTACGCCCAGGCCTATTCCTTCAAATATAGCCCGCGTCCAGGTACGCCCGCAGCCCTGCTGGATGATCAGGTGCCTGAAAATGCGCGCGCCGAACGCCTGCAACGGTTGCAGAATTTATTGGACAGCCAGCAACAGGGCTTCAATCAGCAAACCGTAGGGCGGCGTCTTTGCCTGCTGCTGGATCGCCGGGGACGCCGGCCCGGGCAGTTAGTGGGCCGCAGTCCCTATATGCAGGCCGTCCATCTTGATGGGCCCGAGACTATGCTGGGCCAACTGGTGGAAGTTGAAATTACCGCCGCCCATGCCAACAGCCTGGCAGGGCAACTGGTAAATCAGGCCTCTGGGCGGACTTCTCACAGGATCTCCCCGGGGACGGAGAAATTGGCGCTGGTTGGGGCTGCGGGCCGTATGGAGCAGATAATTTGAATGTGGCAACGGATGGTGGCGCGCCGGCCTTGGTGATCGATTTTGATGACACTCGACTGTTGGCGCCGCTGTTTGGCGAGCATGACCGTCATCTGGCCCGTATTGAACAACGGTTGGGCCTGTCCCTGGTGCCGCGGGGCAACCGCGTCGCCATTTTGGGCGAGGCGCATTCGGCCCGCGTCGCCCGCGCCGCCCTGGAGGATCTTTATCAACGCCTGAAGGGGGGGCTGGAAGTCACCGTGGCGGACGTAGACGGCGCCGTGCGCATGGCCGAGGCACAGCCGGTCGCAGGGGAGGCAGCCCTTGCTGCGGCCGCGCCAAAGCCTCGGCGCCGGCGCGACGGCAAGCCGTTGGAAGACGGACAAGCCTCTCAAGGGCGCACGACCGGATCGGAGGATACGCTGGTCCGAACACAGAAACGGCTGATTACGCCGCGCTCTCCGAACCAGGCGGCCTATGTCGCGGCCATGCGTCACCACGATCTGGTTTTTGGCCTGGGCCCAGCTGGCACTGGCAAGACCTATCTGGCCGTCGCCGTCGCGGTTTCCATGCTGTTGGAGGAACAAATAGAACGCATTATCCTGACCCGACCGGCGGTAGAGGCCGGCGAACGACTTGGCTTTCTGCCTGGCGCGCTGGAAGAAAAAGTCGATCCCTATATGCGGCCCATGTACGATGCCTTGTATGACATGATGCCTGGCGACCGGGTCCTGCGGCGGCGTGATGCTGGCGATATCGAGGTCGCGCCCTTGGCTTATATGCGCGGGCGCACTTTGTCCAACGCCTGCATTATTTTGGACGAGGCACAAAATACTACGTCCATTCAAATGAAAATGTTTCTGACCCGTATGGGCGAGAATAGCCGCATGGTGGTCACCGGTGACCCCAGCCAGGTTGACCTGCCGACGGGAACCCGGTCGGGGCTGCAGGATGCCGTGGAGGTGCTGAGTGGTATCGACAGCATCAAGATGATTGAGTTTGGCGCCGACGACGTGGTCCGCCATCCGCTGGTGGCAACGATTGTCCGGGCCTATGACCGTCAGGGCAAACAATTCACCAGTGGTCGCTAGCCATGCGGGACGGTAGCGCAGGCTCCGATACGCCGTCGGCCATCCCCATGGGGCCTGGCGGGCTGGCGGAGACGAGGGAAGCCTTGCGCAAGGCAGCGGGCGAGGCACTGGCGGATGACCGTTGGCGGCGCTGGAGGCCCTTGACGGACCTGACGGCGGTGGTTGGCTTTGTGTTGGTGATGACTTTGTTGCTGATCCAACCCGGAGGGGGCGAAGTGCCGCAACCTGCCGTGGACACGATAGCGCAGGGAACGATCCGTGCCGGCCGGGATGTGCTGGTGGAAGACCGCATCGCTACAAGGGTGCGCCATGACTTGGCCCTGGCCGGAGTTCCTGAAATATTCGACTATGATTCCGACCTTTACTTCGGTCTTGGTGATCGTGTGTCTCGTGCGCTGGCCAGTCTAAAGACTCGGAAACTGGAGGCGGGCGAATCATCGGGTGAACGCTGGGTCAAATTCCAGGATGAACTGGGCGCGCCGGTGGGCAGCGGGGTGTTCGCCTTGCTCGAAGGTTTGCCCGAACCTGCGGATGCCGCCCTGGCCATTAATTTTTTTCTGAACATCGGCCTAGACCGCCTTGTGGTCGCCGACCGCGGCGTCTTGCCATCCGGTGTCGGGTTGGAAATTTGGGATCTGGGTCTTAAGCAGAGATCGCGCCGGGAAAATGTGGCGGGCATTATGGATCTGCGCCAATTGCGCCGGCTGATGACGGCGCGCGCCGGCGATGCGCCCTATGGCGGAGCCCGCATCGTGCGTAGCTGGATTCTGGAGGCAGCCCAGGAACTGGCCCGGGACAATCTGCGGCCCAATCAGGTGGTGACAGAGAAACGGCGGCGCGAAGCGGTCGCCGCGGTCGAGCCGGTATTCTTGCGGATCAAGGCCGGAGAAGTACTGGCGCGGCGCGGCGATCGCGTAACTGCGTCGGCCTGGCGGCGGATAGGCGCGCTGAACGAACATGCGGGTGGCCGTCGGATTTGGCGCGAAACAGCGGCGATCGCCGGCCTGCTATGTGGGTTCCTCGCGCTGGGCGCGATCTTTTTCAGCCGCGCCCGTGTTCCGCTTAGTTTTGGTCGAAAGTCTGCATATTTGACCCTGACGATTGTCGTCGCGACCACCGCCATAGGCGTGGCTATGTTCTATGCCGGCTTGGGCTTTGCCGATGGCATGGGTTTCGATCCCGACGCCGCTGCTTATTTTGTACCCCTGGCCCTGGCCACGGTGTTGGTTTCGCTGCTGGTTGACGCTCGGACATCGTTGCTGGTCGGAGTCGCACTGACACTATTTTTAGCCTACCGGGTGAATGGTGATCTTTGGCTGGTGACGAACTATATCGTTGGCGCGCTGGTCGCGGGCATCGCCGCTCGGCATAGTCGGCGCCGGCTCGATTTACTGCGCATCGGCCTGGCAGTGGCTCTGGCCCAGGCGGCGATGGTGCCGGTGACGGTAACCCTGGCGGGCCACGGCTTGGGCAGCGAACAATTGCCCCTGATATTGGGCGCGGCCGTGTCGGGCCTTTTGGTTGGGGTGGGTACTTTGGGTCTTTTGCCAGCCTTCGAATGGCTGTTCGACGAAACCACTGATACCCGCCTGTTGGAACTGGCCTCGGCCGATAATCCGTTGTTGAAGGAATTGGCGCTGAAAGCGCCGGGCACTTATTTTCATTCCGCTATGGTTGCCAATCTAGCCGAGGCCGGGGCCGAGGCGATCGGCGCCAATGGCCTGATCTGCAGGGTCATGGCACTTTATCACGATATCGGTAAAATGCAGCGCCCGGCCTATTTCATGGAAAACCAGCGGGACGGCGACAATGTTCACGACCGCCTGGCCGCTGATGTCTCGGCGCGGGTAATCCTTCACCACATTCTTGACGGACTGGAGATGGCGCGCAAGGCCAAGTTGGGCCGCCTTATATTGGAGGGGATCGCTCAGCATCAGGGCACAACATTGCTGCGCAGCTTCTATGAAAAAGCCAGGGCCCAAGGCTTCAACGGTCCCGAAGAGGCTTACCGCTATCCCGGCCCGCGCCCGCGGCGGCGGGAATGTGGCATATTATTGCTTGCCGATTCCATCGAGGCGGCGACCCGTGCCCTGAAAGATCCCTCTGCCGCCAAGGTAGGCGAACGGGTGCGCCAGGTAATTGAAACGCGCGTTGGGGAGGGCGAGCTAGACGATTGCAATCTGACTTTGCAGGATCTTGCCATCATTGAGAAAACCTTCACCCGCACCCTGACTCTCGGGGTTTTTCACAACCGTGTTGATTATCCACCCATGGCGAAGTCTAGTGGTTCGTCCTATGAAGGTGAAATAAGTAGCGATGCAAATGGAGATCATCGTGTCTGCCTGGTGTCCGGCGTGGCTGATCGATCTGCCTGAGGCGGTCACCATCGGGCAAAAGGTCGTGGCGGCGGTTTTGGCTGACGCGGGCCTGACCTATCCAATCATCGAAGTTGGTGTGACCTTGACGGATGACGTCACCGTGCGTGGCCTTAACCGTGACTATCGGCGAGAGGACAAGGCGACCAATGTATTGTCTTTTGCCGGAGACTCGGCTTTTGACTTGGCGCATAAGGGGCCATTGCTGCTGGGCGATATTGTCCTCGCCCACGGTGTGATGAGTGCCGAGGCGCGGGCTCAGGGTAAAACGCTGCATGCCCATTATTGCCATCTGCTGGTTCATGGTAGTTTGCATCTGTTGGGTCAGGATCATATTGATGACAAGGGAGCAAAAGAGATGGAAGCACGGGAAGTCGCGATCTTGACCGGTCTGGGGATCGCCGATCCCTACCAATTAAAGGGCGCTCCGGCAGATCTGGACCAACGCGCATTATTGGGCCTGAAATGAACGATCCGTCGACCTCTGGCCCACTTGGAAAGCCTCGCCCAGCCGGCGCCAAGGCAGAGTCCGAAGGCGGCGGTTTTTTGCACTGGCTGGCCGGGTTGTTGCGTAGTGGCGGCGATGCGGACCTGCGGGAAAGCATCGAAGAGGTGATTGATGAGCATGCGGCCTCGACACTGATCTTGAATCCCGAACAGCGCGAAATGCTGATGAATATCATTAGCTTCGGCGAATTGGAGGTTGATGACGTTATGGTGCCTCGTACCGATATCGTGGCGCTGGAGGCGGGCGCTTCTCCCGCCGATGTGGTCAGAACATTCCGTCAGGCCCATCATTCCCGGTTACCGGTTTACCGCGAAACTCTGGATGATATTGCGGGCTTTGTTCATATCAAGGATATTGTGGATCATTGGGGCCGGGATGAAGAGTTATCCCTGGCCCGCGTCCTGCGCGAATTGCTGGTAGTGCCCCCATCCATGCCGATACTTGATCTTTTGGCCCGCATGCGGGCCACGCGCATTCACATGGCGGTGGTGGTCGATGAGTACGGCGGTACAGACGGCTTGGTTACGATTGAGGATATCGTCGAGGAAATCGTTGGTGAGATCGAAGACGAGCATGACACCAACGACGGCCCCTTGCTGCAACAACGTCCCGACGGCAGCATCGAAGCTGACGGTCGGGCCGAGATCGAGGACCTGGAAAAAATTCTGGCTGTCGAGCTGCGGCCTGACGAGGCGGATGAAGGTATCGAAACCCTGGGCGGGCTGGTTTTCGCCATGCTGGGCCGGGTGCCGCAAATTGGCGAGGTGATTACTCATCTGGGCGGGGTTGAATTCGAAATTCTGGACGCCGATTTGCGTCGGGTTAAACGGCTGATGGTCCGCCATGGCGACGCGCTTGCCAATGACCCTGACGAGGCCGAAATGAGCGACGGCCCCGGCCCAGCGTCCATCGGCTAACTTCAAGGATCATTGGTATGACCCGCCGGTTGGCAACCACATGGCCACGCCTGTTGGCCGCACTTTTGTTCGGCGCCGCCGCCGCCCTGGCCCAGGCGCCCTGGTACCTATGGCCATTGATGATGTTTGGCTACAGTGGCCTGTTATGGCTATTGCAGGGGGCGACGGGTAGCGCACGGGCCTTTGTGTACGGCTGGGTATTTGGCGTTGGCTATTTTCTGGTGGGCCTCCATTGGGTTGGCCACGCTTTTTTGGTCGATGCGGCCCGATTTGCCTGGATGATGCCGTTTGCGATGCTGGCTCTGGCCGCCGGCCTAGGGCTGTTTCCCGCGCTGGCAGCCGTCCTGACGTGGCGCTTCTCACATCCTGGCCTTGGCCGTCTGCTGGCCCTGACCTTGTTCTGGGGTCTAACGGAATGGCTGCGCGGATCGTTGCTGACGGGATTGCCCTGGCTTTTATCCGGACATGTCTGGGCCGGCAGCGATATTGGCTTTCAGGCCGCCGCCTATTTGGGCGCATCCGGTCTGGGCTTGTTGGCGGTGCTGGCTGCTGCCGCACCTGCCCTGGTTTTGATCCGAAATCACGGCGCTCGTAAACGGGGCCTTGTGGTCAATGCCGTGGCCTTGGCGCTGGTCGGCCTAACTATTGTTTTATCGGTGCTCCGCTTGCAGAACGCCGAGATCAACCACCACCCTGGTGTGCGCCTGCGCTTGGTTCAAGCTGGGATCTCCCAGGCGGATAAGTGGCGGCCGGAATTGCGCGACCAACATCTGGCGCACTACCTGCGCTTGAGCATGGCGCCAGATGAGACTGGACAGCCCCCCGAATTCAGCCATCTGATCTGGCCGGAAACGGCGACGCCCTTTTTTCTGGATCAGGATACCGGAAGGCGCCGTACTATCGCCCAAGCTTTGCCCCGCCGCAGTTTGTTGATAACCGGTTCACCGCGCATGCCGCATCAGCAACCTGGCCACCGTATATTGCATAATAGCATTCTGAAACTCGACCCGGATGGTGCGGTAAAGGCGATCTACGATAAATACCACCTGGTGCCGTTCGGTGAGTATTTACCCCTACGCAAAGTTCTAGCGCGCCTTGGCTTGGATAAATTGGCTCATGGGGCGGTGGATTTTTCCCCTGGCGCGGGGCCACGCGTGGTCAAGGTGCCCAACCTGCCGCCATTTCGTCCATTGATCTGTTACGAGATCATATTTCCAAGAGAAATATCCGTGACCACGGGCGATGCCAACGCGGAATGGTTGTTAAACTTGACCAACGATGCCTGGTTCGGGGAGGATTTTGGACCCCAACAACATCTTGCCATCGCCCGCCTGCGGGCGGTTGAATTCGGCCTTCCCGTTGTACGAGTCGCCAATACCGGTATTTCCGCAGTCATCGATCCCTTTGGGCGTATTGTTAGCCAATTGCCAATGGCGACTGCTGGCATAATAGACAGCCAATTGCCGATCGCTTTGCCCAAAACTCCCTATCGGCGCTTCGGCGAGGGGATTTTTGCGGTTTTCTGTCTGCTTTTGATGGGCCTGCTGATCCAGACCCTTCGCCGCCGGTCCGACCCGGCGCATGATGCATCGTAAGCTGCGACTTGACAGGTTACTTGTGCTGCGACATACATGCGTCTACAACTAATTGGACGTATTGGTTGTGTGATGGCGATCATAATTAGAAATATCAACTTAAAATTGTAAACAGGGAATGATATCAATGACAGCGAATCCTAATCCGGTTGATATCCATGTCGGTTCACGTGTCCGGCTTCGCCGCACACTGCTGGGTATGAGCCAGGAGAAGCTTGGCATGGCGCTGGGTCTGACATTTCAGCAGGTGCAGAAATATGAACGCGGCACCAACCGTATCGGTTCTAGCCGGCTTTATCTTTTAAGCCGCATTCTGGATGTGCCGGTCTCGTTCTTTTTTGATGACATGGCCAGCGAGGTCACTGAGGGGCAACCTGGTTTTGCCGAAGCGACGCAGGCGTCTTTTGATCAGGATGACCTAGCCAAGCGGGAGACGTTGGAGTTGGTTCGCGCTTACTACAAGATCAAGGATGCCCCGGTGCGCAAGCGGTTGTTTGATCTGGTCAAGGCCATTGGCGGGCACGCCGTCGACGAGACACTCTAAGGTCCAAGTTGCCTGAGATTATGATTTCTGTATGCCTTTATGGGCGACGATAGTGTACCCTGAAGAGTGACTATACTGTCGCCGTGGCAGCCTTGACCAACGGCGAAAAGCCTGCAACAACCCCCCCCTGGGGCACATTTGATCCAAATGTGCCCGGACTCTTTAAGAAAGAGCAATTGGGCCAATTACTTAAGTCGCTTTAGCGACTTCAATCAATTGAAAATTGCTCCAATATCTGCTAATTTTTCCGGTCGGGGGGTGGGCTCCGCCTGAATTATTCATGGTTTCAATCTTGCGGGAGGCGCGTTGTGTCGAGCGGCAATTATCTTTTTACCTCTGAATCGGTGTCCGAAGGGCATCCGGACAAGGTTTGTGATCAAATTTCAGACGCGATCGTGGATATGTTTCTTGCCGCTGATCCCGACGATGGCAGGGTCGCCTGCGAAACTTTGACTACCACCAATCTGATTGTCCTGGCGGGAGAAGTGCGTGGTCCGGCCGCGGTGGTCAATGACAAGGATGCTATCGAACAGGCCGCCCGCGATACGGTACGCCGTATTGGCTACGAACAGGATGGCTTTCATTGGCGGAATGCGGAAGTGCTGGTGTATCTGCATCCCCAATCCGTGGATATTGCCCAGGGCGTTGATGCCTGCGGCAACAAAGATATCGGCGCGGGCGATCAGGGCATCATGTTTGGATATGCCTGTAATGAAACCGACGTTTTGATGCCGGCGCCCATTCACTATTCCCATGGTATTTTGCGTCGTATGGCCGAGGATCGCCACGCTGGCAAGACACCGCAATTCGGCCCCGATTCGAAAAGCCAGGTTACCTTGCGTTATGTCGATGGCCGTCCGGTCGGCGCCACTTCCGTCGTCGTGTCGACCCAGCATGCCGAGGATGCGGAACGCGAGGAAATACGCGAACTTGTTCGAAAGTATGTGTTGGAAATTCTGCCTGAGGGCTGGATGTGCCCAGAGGACGAATTCTATGTCAATCCAACCGGCCGTTTTGTCATTGGCGGTCCCGACGGTGACGCCGGGTTGACGGGTCGCAAAATTATCGTCGATACTTATGGCGGCGCCGCACCCCATGGTGGTGGAGCGTTTTCAGGTAAAGATCCGACTAAGGTTGACCGCTCGGCGGCCTATGCTGCACGCTATTTGGCCAAAAATATTGTTGGCGCCGGTCTGGCGGACCGGTGCTGCATACAATTGGCTTATGCCATTGGCGTGGCTAAGCCTTTGTCCATCTACGTGGATACTTATGGTACCGGCCGTTGCGACGAAGACCGTCTCGTCGCCTTCCTGTCGGACGGTGTGGATTTGAGTCCAAGGGGCATTCGCACCATGCTGTCTCTGAATAGGCCGATTTATGCGCCTACGGCGGCCTATGGACATTTTGGTCGGCAGCCTGACGAAGCGGGCCATTTCAGCTGGGAACGATTAGACTTGGCCGTGGAATTGAAACCTCTTCTTGGTTAAAGCCCCGTCGCGCACATTATATGGCCGGCGGCGTGGAAAGCCGTTGCGGGTGGGCAGACGCGAGGTTCTAGAGCGGCTGCTGCCGCAACTGCAATTATGTCCCGCCGATTATCAGGTCGGCGCCCTGGATCCTCGCAGCTTGTTCGAAGTGGAAATCCGGGCGATCTGGTTGGAAGTCGGATTTGGTGCCGGCGAGCATTTGGCGGCGATGGCGCAAGCCTTTCCCGATATCGGCTTTATCGGCTGCGAACCCTTTATCAATGGGGTTGCCCGCCTGCTGACCGTGATTGATCAATCGGCCCTGGATAATGTTCGCATTGTCATGGACGACGCCGGGTTGCTATTGGATAGCCTGACCGCGGGCAGCATTGACCGGGCTTTTCTGCTTTTCCCGGATCCGTGGCCGAAACGCCGCCACAACAAGCGGCGCTTCATTGGGCCGAAGAATGTCGCCGCCATGGCCCGAGTCCTCGCCGATGGCGCGCACTGGCGCGTGGCCACCGATCATATGGATTATTGCCGTTGGATATTGGCCCATCTGGCTGCTGCGCGGCAGTTTCAATGGTTGGCGCGGCGACCTGGGGATTGGCGGTTGCGGCCCGATGATTGGCCGGCGACCAGGTATGAAGAGAAGGGAATTGAGGCGGGACGTCCGCCGGTATTCCTAAGTTTTAGGCGGCAGGATCGCCAGCATCCGGATATTCAGCCTTAAGGCTGTCAATGACACACACAGATGTCCGGTTTTTGTAGCACATTAAATGTCCGCTTTTATTTGCTAGGCCTGTGGGTCACTGGCTTGCCGTAGCGACC